>CAZBIT010000098.1:0-7435 GCA_964491835.1 uncultured bacterium | reverse complement strand
TGGCATTAGACGTTTGAATACAATAAACTTCATTTTTTATGGCTAAATAACATAACGAGTTCGATTATCCTAATAATTTCTTGTATTATGTAAAAAAATGTTTTAAATTTAAACAACAATCAAAAAATCCTGTATGTTCTCATTTATAAAAATAACATATGGAATATCTAATAAATTATTGCACTCTATCAAATAAAGAAAAATGAAATATTTAAACTTCCTGCGCAATTTTATTTTGTCCTGAAGTAACTTTCTTTTACATTTAAGAGCTCGGCGCGTGGCAATCTCGCTTTAAAAATAACTGTTTTTTTGACTTTCTTAGCAGTGTCATTTAAAATAAAACTTTTAAATATTTATCCCAAATCATAATTAAAAGGGAGTAATATGAAAGAGACAATTAATTTCAAACTAAATGATAAACCCATAAACATAACCGTAGATGGTGAGCGAATGCTTTTATGGGTTTTACGAACAGACATTGGTCTTACAGGCACAAAATATGGTTGTGGAGAGGGTTTTTGTGGCGCCTGCACTGTGCTTGTAAACAAGAAGGCAGTTCGATCGTGCCAATTTCCTGTAAAAGATGCAAAAGGAAAAGAAGTTATTACTATTGAAGGTTTAGCCAGAAACGGAAATCTACATCCACTGCAGGAAGCATTCATAAAACACGATGCCCTTCAATGTGGATTTTGTACTTCAGGTATGATTCTCAATGCTTACAGTTTATTATTGGAAAACCCTCATCCATCAAGGGAAAAAATAATTGATGGAATGAATGATAACTTGTGTCGTTGTGGAGTATATTCTCGTATTATTCAGGCAATAGAAACCGCAGCACAAGAAACGAAGGGAGGAAGAGAGAAATGAAAGAAGAAAAATTTAATAACCTTAATTTAAGTGATATAAAAAATCATTCTCTCCTCAGTCGCCGAGAATTTCTAAAAAGAATTGGTGGAGGAATTATTGTCTTTTTCACAATTGGTGACGTTTCAATACTGGAAGCACAAAGAGGTCGAAGAGAATATCCAACTGATTTTAATGCTTATCTTAGAATTGGAGCGGATGGCAGAATTACTTGCTTTACAGGTAAAATCGAGATGGGGCAGGGAGCAATCACCTCATTAGCACAAATGGCGGCAGATGAACTTGATGCACCTCTGAATTCGATTGATATGGTTATGGGAGACACAGACATTTGCCCCTGGGATATGGGAACGTGGGGTTCGATGACAACACGTTTTTTTGGACCCGCTCTCAGAAATGCATCCGCAGAAGCCAGGGCTGTTTTGTTAGAATTAGCTTCTGAACAACTTAAGATACCTAAAGAACGATTAATAACAAAGGACGGAGTAATATTCGACAAAAATCAAAAAGGAAACAGTATTACTTATGCCCAATTGGCAAAGGGGAAAACAATTGAAAGACATTTAAAAGAAAAGGTTGATTTAAAGACCGTATCCGAATTTAATGTAATTGGTAAAGATGTTTTACGGCGGGATGCTTTAGAAAAAGTTACTGGTAAGGCTGAATATGCGGGAGACGTCAGGTTACCTGATATGTTGTATGCAAGAATTCTGCGACCGCCTGCTCACGATGCTAAAATTAAAAACATTGACATATCTGAAGTAGAAAAAATTAAAGACGTTCAATTGGTGCGGGAAGGTGACTTGATTGCTGTCCTTCATAAAAATCCCGATGAAGCAGAAAAAGCCCTGAATACAATCAAGGTGCAATTTGATGTGCCGGAAATGAATGTTGATGATAGAACAATTTTTGAACATTTACTCAATTCTGCTCCAAATAAGAACATCACAGAACAGGGAGGTGATATCAAGATTGGTGAAAAACTCGCCGAAATTTCAATTGAGGAAACATATCTGAATAGTTATGTTGCTCATTCACCTATAGAAACCCATACTGCTTTAGCTAACATTGAAGGGGATAAAATTACTGTATGGGTATCTTCACAGTCACCATTTGGAATCAAAGACCAAATAGCACAGGCGATTGGTTTTACTTCTGAAAAAGTTCGCGTCATTACTCCTTTTGTTGGAGGTGGATTTGGTGGAAAAGCCCCGGGAAGACAGGCAATAGAATCAGCACAGTTAGCTAAAATAACCGGAAAACCTGTTCAGGTTGCCTGGAGTCGTGCAGAAGAATTTTTTTACGATACTTTCCGACCAGCCGCAGTAGTTAAAATAAGATCCGGAATTACAAAATCCGGTAATATTGCTTTCTGGGATTACGGCGTTTATTTTGCAGGAGAAAGAGGTTCGCAACTGTTTTATGACGTGCCGCATTTTATTACAGCGTCATTTGGAAATAATAGTGCTCAACCATTTAGTACAGGAGCATGGCGAGCCCCTGGGAATAACACTAATACTTTTGCCAGAGAATCTCAGATTAATATTATGGCTTCCAGGGCGGGTATTGACCCGGTGGAATTTCGCTTAAAAAATTTGAAAGATAAAAGAATGATTAGAGTACTGAAAACTGCAGCGGAGAAATTCGGCTGGAAACCATTAAAGATGCCCAGTGGTCGGGGATTAGGTGTTGCCTGTGGTATCGATTCGGGTACATATGTAGCCCACATTACTGAAGTGGGCGTCGATAAGAAAAGTGGAAATGTCCAAATTAAGCGTATCGTTTGCGCTCAAGATATGGGTATTGTGATTAATCCCGAAGGTGCAAAGTTACAGATGGATGGCTGCATCACTATGGGATTGGGCTATGCCCTGACAGAAGAAATTCATTTTAGGGGTAGAGAAATTCTTGATTTGAACTATGATACGTATAAGATACCTCGATTTTCATGGGTGCCAAAAATTGAAACCGTGCTTGTTGATGCAAATGAAATATCTCCTCAGGGAGGTGGAGAACCGGCAATTATATGTATGGGAGGCTTAATCGCCAATGCTATATACGATGCAACTGGTGCAATGTTGCTCCAACTTCCGATGACACCTGAACGGATTCGAGAAGCCATAAAGCGTGGTTAAATCAATTTACCTGATTAAAAGATTATTTTTCTAATAAATTATTATTTATGATTATTTCTCAACGCTCAAATGTAATACCCAGTCATTGTCGCTGTAATCATGTGCCTGAAATCTTTGTATGCTTCCTCCAGAAATTTTACCTGAACTTTCATATTTTCCAATCCTCGGATTAAACCACCTGTAATTAAATATAACGTCAGAGGAAGAATCTTTTAGATTTAATTTTACAGAACCTCCATATCTTAGATAAACGACATATTCCTTCCCGGGAACAGCAGAACAATACTTTTCAGGATATTCAAGAACAAGTTCTGGATGTGGTTCGAGTTCCCACCATTTGAGTTTTTTAAAGAATTTTGCTATATTACTTATTGATATTGCTCCGGGATAATCAAGCGTATTAGTCTCAAAACTCATA
The DNA here is from genome assembly GCA_964491835.1 of uncultured bacterium. Lineage (GTDB taxonomy): Bacteria > SM23-31 > SM23-31 > JAUVVT01 > JAUVVT01 > CAZBIT01. The sequence goes on along the minus strand of CAZBIT010000098.1, from coordinate 4,018 downwards.
TCCATTGGCCAATTGTCTTTCGGTGCGGGTGCCTCAGGAACATGCGCTTTCCATACGTGGCCCCCTCCATACGTATGTCCAGCTGCTCCAGATAATATAGCAGACCATCCCCCAAATCTTATGTGTTCATCAGAAGGATTCCCCAAAATAAATTCATACCACGGTTCAGTAACAACGACTGGCTTTGGTGGTTTTCTTTTGTACTCAGAAGTTATGATATCCGGAATTAATTCGTTGTTCATTCTCCCATGACCAACTTGACTTTGATTATAATCAAGCCAATCCTCTTGATGTAAAACCTCCCCTGTGGACCACTGAGGTGCATCTATGCCTCCCCTCCAAGTCGGAGGAGTTGGATGTACACCTACTATTCTTTTATACGGGTCTTCCTCCTTGACCATTTTCCCAAGTTCTTTCCAGAAGTTTAATCCAAAACCACCATAATTATTCATATTATATTCTCCTGCAAGTATCCATATTACATTGTATGCACCGAGCCGATGAATCAAATATTTCCACCATCTCCTCATCTTTTCAGGAGATGCTCTTTCATTTAAATTCTCTCTGCTCCACCAGCCATGCACCCATACTGTAATCCCCTTAGAATTTGCATATTCTATCATTTTTTCAACATTTTGCATATGTTCTATGTCTAAATTGTCAAATTTTGCATCAAGTAATGAACTGATTCTCCCCCATCCATTGGCGGCGACAAATAGTTGTCCGATATTAAATCCTTTTTGTGCTCTGTCATCGGCTAATTTTTTAAAACTTGAAAAATTTATTCCTCTTTTTGTCCAGTTCCACCACGTATCCCCAATCCATAGAAAAGGTGTTCCATCAGAATATTCAAAGTATCTACCTGAGCGTTCTCCCGTTTTACATACACTTATAAAACCCCTTCTTATTGGATTTTCATTTTTTTCCTGTTCAGTCCATCCTTCACATCTAAAAGTTCCTTTTATATTATTTAGTCCTGAATCAATTGAACGACTTATATAAGACCATTCTCCCGAAGCAGAAGGTGCAAACCTCACTTTCCAAATTTGACCTCCATCCCAGAAACCTGTTATCTCATAATTCATCCCCTTTGCTTTTCCGCTTAAACCAGTAAAATTTACCCTAACTAATCCTTCTTCATTATCTGGTAATCCTTCGATATATGGATTTTTATGAGAATTCTTTGCCATTAATTTAATCTCAAAAACTTCCCATTCTTTAATATTCTCAGCGCAAAAGATAGAATTATTAAAGAAAAATATATTTAATATAAAGATAGTAATTAGTATAAACATTTTTTTCATAATAAATCCTTTCATCTGAAATATTTACGATAAAAGTATACTTTTTGTTCTTTTCCTCCAAAAGCGGATCTGACTACGGCTGAGAAATAAGTTATAGATTTTATTTTGTCAAATTAATTTTTCATAAAATTCTTCACAAAAATTAAGATTCTACTTAGCAGCGTGATTCACACAATTTATATTGCAACTAATTCATACAATTGACACCATTTAACACTATTGCTGATACAAATAGACATATTCATTCCTTGTATTGCAGTTAAATTATGAATTTTTTGAAAAAACTTGCAAGAATTGACAAAATAAAAAATCACTTTAAACACAGCTTCGAAAGATGTTTTTATAAAATTAAAAGGAATTTATTTGATTTTGTTTAAAAGCCGCAGCGCTGCATCCACTAATTTCTCACCTTCGCCCTTTTTTAAACGGCTTACTTCAACTTCGTATGCACCTTCATCATATGCTTTTTCATTAGGGACATAACCAAGGTTAGTTTGAGAATTTTCTATCACAAACGTATACTCAAATGGAGATTTTTCTTTAATTTCTAATCCATGTTCAACAAACACTTCTCCCGGAAGGGAAACTATTGCAATATCTCCAATTCTAAATGCTATTACATCTACTTCTATTGGTTTTCCTTGAAGAGATTGTACATTTAATATTTTCGTTGCAATTCTTGCTTCGCTTGTGAAAGAATCTTTTTCATATCTATCTTTTGCATTTAGTTTCGCCCATTCTATTTCTTTTTTTGTATATTTGGGTGATTCGAGAAGAACAATTTCTCCTTCAGCCTTTAATACAAAGTTTTCAATAGGTTTTAAGGTTGGGAGTTCCTTTATTACATCACCAGCAAGGACATAACCAATTTGTTCTGCTTTTCCAAAACTCGGGAAATTTTCATTTTTCTTAACATCTATATGATTGATATTTCCACAAGTGCCAAGCCCAAAAAACATAACCATATCTTTGTCTATAACTGATTTGAGAATTTTTTCCAGAAAGTAGGGATAATCTGCTGAAATTTCTGTTCCACTAACAGTATCAAGGTGCATAGCAAAATTTACAAAAACTGCCAATGGCTTCCCATCAGTAGTAGTTATATAAAATATTCCAATGTCAGGGTCAATCGGTCCCACTGGTTTAACAATATCTGGATTTAGTCTTCCTGGATTCCATTTAACAGTTCCATCTTTCATTAAATATCTGCGGTTAAATGATATATGTTCTTCTCTTCCAATACCTACACTGATTACAGCAGGTTTAAGTTTTTGGTTTGCAATGCAAACAGCATCTAAAATTTTAATAGATAGAAGATCATCGTAAGGTTTTTCCATTTCAGGTCCTGTATGAGTATGAGTTGAACTGATAAAGATATTCTCAGAAGGGATACCAAGTTCATTCTGTATAGATTTTTTCGCCTTTTCATATGCCTCTGGAAAGGGTCTTATATTATCACAAATAACCAACACAAGTTTATTACTACCATCATCAAGAACTAAAGCTTTTGCATAGAGTTCATCGTGAACACTTGAAGCACGTCTTTCCGTATAATATCCTGCCATTCGAAATCCTAATGGTGGAGTAATATCTGTTTTTGCAACACCTACTTTTAACTGAGATGCGATAGAACTTTCAAAGAAGATAGAAAAGGATATCATTAGAAACGAAATATGTAATAATATGACTATAATCTTAGAGAAAAATTTTAATCTTATATTCATTTTTTCCCTCTCCTGAGATTAGTTTTTGATTTTTCAATTTTATTTTCATAATTCACTATAAGTCCCGATTATCATTGTATCAGGGATTTCTTTCAAAGAATTGTTTTTTATTTTATCTTCAATTTCATTTATTCTCTTTAAAGTTTCTTCACAAAACTTGAGCATAAAACTCATATCTCGAAGATTATGGGGATGGAGATATTCTGGCTTGACATTTTCCCATGTCTTAATGGATTCCATTTGAAGATAAAAGATTTTATTTATATTATTTCTGATTTTTTCCATCATCTTTAATCTACTATCAGAATCAATTAAAGATTTAAATTTTTGATAATCTTCCTCAATATCAAAGAGCAGCAAAAATACTTCTATAATATTTGATGCTCTTAAAATATCAGCATAAAATTGAATAACTACTTCTTTATTAACTTTATCAGAATTTAAAACCGACTTTAAAAAATTTTTTGCATTGCCTGTAATTCCTGCCATATTTATAAGTTTATTTTTAACATCCGGTATCTTTTTTAATGTTTCTAATGCTTCTTCTGGGTAAGGTCTCTTTTTATATGGTTTCGTATTAACATAGGAATACCTGTAATATAGTATAGCATTCATAATTCGATTATATTCGGGATAAAATTTGTCAAGGGAATGATAAAAAAAGTTTCCCTCTTTCCATCTTTCACCAAATATTTTCTTACTGTAATTTTCAATAAAATCTTCCAAAGTATTACCTTGAATACTGTCAGGAGGATTCCAGGAAAAGTTTGCCAGTGCTGTATTATTAAAGTGATACCCTGGGTCAAAGATACTATAACTATCTGCGCCTTCTGCCTTATCTTTCTGACCCAATCTTACCATTTTGAAAACATTCTCCCACCTTGAAACGTTATACCAGAATTGATGTGGGTATAAATAACCAGTCATAGGCACAACCCAGTTTCTCAGTGAAATCTCTGGATGAAGCGTCTCATATTGAATAGGTTCAGT
>CAZBIT010000097.1:0-7478 GCA_964491835.1 uncultured bacterium | reverse complement strand
ACTGCTATAAGTAATAAATTTTTAAATCCAAATCTTTTTAAATTTATGCCAGCAAATATTTTCCTTTTGTATAAAGTTTTAATTATATCTTCTGGGTCTATTTTTGTTTCAAACGTAAATTCTTTGAAAAAAGGTTTATCAAACTTCATTTTATAACCATCAATAGATGACAATTTTTCGGAAAGATAATGACTCTTCTGTAAACACTGATAAGCAACTTCCTTTATACCTTGTTTACCAAGCAATGTGAGATATACGCAAGCTGAAAGTGCATTCAATGCTTCATTTGTGCAAATATTGGATGTAGCTTTTTCTCTTCTGATATGTTGTTCCCTTGTTTGCAAAGTCATAACATAACCAATATTTCCATTCAAATCCACTGTTCTTCCAATTATCCTTCCGGGCATCCTTCTAACCAATGAACTTTTTGTAGCAATAATTCCGATGTATGGTCCACCAAAATTAATCTCGTTACCTAAAGATTGTGCTTCACCACAAACAATATCAGCATTATATTTACCAGGTGGCTTTAATATTCCAAGAGAAATGGGGTCAACCATCGTTATAAACAAACCACCTGCACTATGGACAATCTTTTCAATAGAAAATACATCTTCAAGGCATCCAAAAAAGTTAGGATGTTGTATGACAATACCAGCATATTCCTCTGAAATACTTTTTTTGAGTATTTCAAGATTTAATGTTCCATTTTCAGTTGGCAGTTCTTTAATGACAATTCCTTGACCATAACAGTATGTTTTAATTACTGATTTATAAAATGGATTTAGGGAATCAGAAATCATTATCTTATGTTTCCCTTTCATACTGCAAGCCATAAGAACTGCTTCTGCTGAAGAAGAACCTCCATCGTATAAAGAAGCATTCGCCACGTCCATTTCGGTTAGTTCACATATCATCGATTGATATTCATAAATTGTCTGGAGAGTCCCTTGACTCACTTCTGGCTGATATGGAGTATATGCAGTATAGAATTCAGGTCTTGAAGTAATATGATTAATAGCGGAAGGAATATAGTGGTCATAAGCACCTCCACCAAGAAATGAGACATAATCATCTATCGAACAATTTTCAGCAGATATCTTCTTCATCAATTTGAAGACCTCTAATTCAGACAATCCATCAGGTATTTTAATTTTCTCTTTTAATCTTAATTTTTCTGGTATATTATTTATCAGGTCTTCAAAACTTTTTACTCCTATTTCTTGGAGCATCATTTTTCTGTCTTCATCAGTATTTGAGATATATGCCATAACTAACTCATAAATAATTATATTTTAAAAAGTTACAAATTGCTTATGTATTAATTTTAAAAATTTATCCAAATAATATACTCTCATATAAAAAATAAATGAAAAAATTCAAAGAGTTTAAATCCTGTGTTTTTGAGGATATTATGTCTCACAGGATTTTATTGTGGTCAATGTTAATAAGGAATCTTAGTTTCCAACTAATTCCTTATATTTGGAAGCATTTAGAAGCTTATTTAATTCTTCCTTATTATTCATCTGTATTTTAATAATCCAACCTTCTCCATAAGGGTCTTTATTAATTAAATCAGGAGTGTTTACAAGTGAATCATTCACTTCAATAATTTTCCCAGAAACGGGAGCGTATAAATCGGAAACTGTCTTCACCGCTTCAATAACTCCAAAAGGTTGCATTGCAGTGGTTTCTGTTTCAATTTCGGGGAGTTCCACGAAAACTATATCTCCGAGTTCTCCTTGAGCATAGTCAGTGATACCGACAATGGCAATATCACCGTCAACAGAAATCCATTCGTGCTCTTTAGTATAGAAAAAGTTTTCACGTATTTCCATTTCTTATTTCCTCTTCTAAAAACGCTGTGTTTAATTTACCCTCTCTAAAACTTTTATTCTTAAGTACTTTTTGATGAAAAGGAATATTAGTTTTAATTCCTTCAAGTATTAATTCATCCAGTGCCCTTTCCATTCTACTAATTGCTTCATTTCTATTTTGTCCGTATGTCACTACTTTTGCAATCAAAGAATCATAATAAGGAGGGATTGTATATTCTTTATAGATGTGGGTATCTATTCTAACGCCAGGGCCACCCGGTACATGAAAACTTGTAATCTGTCCAGGACAAGGTATAAAATCCTTTTCCCAATCTTCAGCATTAATCCTGCATTCTATTGCATGTCCGATAATTTTAATATTTTTCTGGGCATATCCAAGAGGAAGTCCTGCAGAAACACGAATCTGGTCTTTAACAAGGTCTTTTCCAATAACCATTTCTGTTACAGGATGTTCAACTTGAATTCTTGTGTTCATTTCCATAAAATAAAAGCTTCCCTGAAAATCAACTAAAAATTCTATAGTCCCAGCATTAGTATACCCAATTTCTTTTGCGCCCTTTATCGCAGATTCACACATATCTTCTCTTAATTTATCAGAAATACCAGGTGCTGGTGATTCCTCTATAAGTTTTTGATGTCTTCTTTGAATTGAACAATCTCTTTCACCCATTGCAACAATATTTCCAAATTCATCTCCAAAAACCTGTACTTCAATATGTCTTGGTCTTATGAAAAACTTTTCTAAATATATATTAGAATTAGGAAATGCTTTTTCAACTTCTGCTTTAGCCATAGAATAACTATTTTTCATATCTTTGCTACTATTAATGATTCTCATTCCACGTCCTCCCCCACCACCAGATGCTTTCAAAATAACAGGATACCCAATTTCTTCTGCTACATCTCTTGCCTCTTTCCAACTTTTTATAGTACCATTACTTCCAGGAATGATAGGGACACCCGCCCTTTCCATAATATTCTTCGATAAAGATTTTTGCCCCATTTGTTCAATTACTTCTGGTGAAGGTCCAATAAATTTTATATTGCAAGATGCACAGATTTCAGCAAACTGAAAATCCTCAGACAAAAATCCATATCCGGGATGAATTGCATCGGCATTGGTTATTTCTGCTGCACTTATTATTCTTGAATAATTTAGATAGCTTTCTAAAGGGGACGCAGGTCCTATACATACCGCTTCATCGGCAAACTTTACGTGCAATGAATCACGGTCTGTATCTGAATATACTGCAACTGTTTTTATACCTAATTCTTGACAGGCTCTTATAACTCTTAAAGCAATTTCGCCTCTATTGGCTATTAGTATTTTATCAAACATAATAGAATTTAATCAATACAAATAATTAACACAATTTAACTTTTAAAGAAAATTGATGAATATTATTCTTCGCTCATAAGAAAGAGAGTTTGATTGTATTCCACGGGTTGTGCATTTTGAACGACAATTCTCACAATTTTACCGTCTCTCTCTGCTTCAATTTCATTCATAAGTTTCATTGCCTCAATGATACATAAAACTTGCCCTTTTCTAACAAACTCTCCTTCTTTAATGTATGGCTCTGAATCTGGGGCGGGAGCCCGATAGAAGGTTCCTACCATTGGAGATTTTACTTCAAATAATTTATCATCTTGTATAGATTTTTCTTCTACTACATTTTCGAGAAGTTCAACATTTTCAGTAATTTTTTTCTTCGAATCTATTTCCTTAACCGTCATATCGGAAGATCTATTATTCGTCATATTTTTTCTTATTCTAACTCTTCTTCCCCATCTTGAAACTTCAAGTTCATCAATATTGCTTTCTTCTACTAATTTTATTAATTCTTTTATTTCTTCTGGACTCATTTAAACCTCTTCTAAATTCTGAACAAATTAAAAAATTTTGCGGCTTATAGCGTAAAATCAGCGTTTAGAACCAAAAAAACCATCAAAAATATTATAAAGATAAACAATAACGGCGCTTCCGAAATAAATTCCATTATTCTTATCAGCAATCAGTCCCCCTAAGATTGAAACCGCTTGTAAACTGATTATCATATAACCTTTACTTAATTCATTCCGTTTTAATTGAGTATATCCAGGAATAAAATAATTTTTTATTTCACGTCCTTTATTTGATGAGATTGAACTAATTATATTATTTTGGTATGAACTACTTGTAAGTGTTAATCTTATGGGATTAATTAAATCACCATAAGTTGATTTACGACCATCGATATCTATTGCAGTTATAAAATATTTGACTGTATCCCCAGCAATTTTCCCAGATTCAATTTTGCCAAAATAAATATCACCCTTATAAGTAACTAAATCAATCCGTTCCCAGTCGTTACTTTCTTTAGAAATATAAGATAAATAGAGTTCTTTCAACTTTTCAAAAGCATTAGCTCTAACTACAATGTTAATATCTTCCCCTTTTGCCGCTGAAGTTATCTTATTATGAAAAATATGAGGGGCTAATAATTCTTCGTTACCATATAAATTTTTTAGTTCGTTAGGAATTTCAACAATAGGGGCAATTTCGATTTTATCAAGAATACTCGGTTTTTCATCTTTAACAATTTCTGATATTTTACCAATAGAAATTTCTGGAAATACCTGAATAATTTCAACAATGCCAATATGCTTACTTTTTAACCCAGCCGGCATATCTCGAAGGAGCTTAAATTCATCATCTATCCTTACATCATCCTTTAATCCTCTATCAAAAAATAATAAATCACCCTCAATCTTTATAACATAACTTGTAACAATTTTTTGAGAATAAACATTTTCAAAAAATATAAAAATAAAAATTATACAAAACAACGATAAAAAATATTTTTTTATGTATTTTTTGTAGAAATTATTCATAAACAGAGGATAAATATACAATTAAATTTTTATAATGTCAATTAAAATTTAATAAATTTTAACTAAATATTTATACATTATTTAAATAATAAATTTGCATTTACTTAAACATTCTCTAAAAATTTTAAAAAATCTTCTTCTTTAATTATCTTTATTTTTAATTTAATTGCTTTATCATACTTTGAACCTGGATTTTTACCCAACAACAAATAATCCGTATTTTTGCTTATAGATGAAGAAACCTCTCCCCCATTTTCAGTTATTATATGTGATACTTCTTCTCTGGCAAATTTTTCAAGTGTCCCAGTTAAAACAAATTTTTTCCCGTCAATTGTCTCGATTCTCTTCTTTTCCCTTGCTTTTTCTTTCTCCATTAATACCCCAGATTTTCTCAATTTCTCTAAAACCTTTAAATTTTCTTCTCTTTTAAAAAACTCAATTATACTATTAGCCATTTTATCACCAATTCCATCGATAGATTGGAGTTCCTCCAAACTTGCGTTTTTAAGTTCATCAATAGAAGAAAATCTCTTAGCAAGGTCTCTTGCTGCACCTGCTCCTATATATCTTATTCCAAGTGCAAATATTAATCTATCTAAAGGTCTGGTTTTACTTTGTTCAATTTGTTTGAATAAGTTCTCTGCACTTTTTTGCCCCATTCTTTCAAGGTCAGCAACTTCAGGTTTACCCAAAAAATATATGTCCGCAGGGTTAGAAACCATCTTATTTTTTGTCAATTGTTCTATCAGTGCTTTGCCAAGACCTTCAATATCCATTGCGTTTCTTGAAGCAAAATGTTCAATTCTTCTTGCAATCTGTGCAGGACAAGAAAAATTTATGCATCTAATAGCCGATTCATCCTCAAACCTCACAACATCACTACCACAAACAGGACATTTTTTCGGAATTTGTATAGGTTTCACATCAGGCGGTCTTTTTTCAAAATTTACTTCTACTACTTTTGGAATAATGTCACCACCCTTTTCAATCAGAACAGTATCTCCCTTCATAATTTCTAATCTTTTAATTTCGTCAACGTTATGCAAGGTCGCACGCTTTACTACCGTACCAGCGAGCAAAACAGGGTCCATTACTGCAACAGGCGTTATAGTTCCCGTTCTCCCTACCTGCCAAAAAACATCTCTTATATTCGTTTCAATCTTTTTTGCTTCAAATTTAAATGCAATTGCCCAGCGAGGGCTTTTTGCAGTATTCCCAAGAACCTCTCTCTGTCTTAATGAATTTATCTTCACAACAACCCCATCAGTTTCATAATCAAGTTTTTCTCTCTTTTCCTCTAATTCATCACAATAATCTAATACTTCTCTAATATTATTACAAAGTTTATAATTCTGATTTACTGGGAATCCCATTTCATAAAGTAACTTTAGATTTTGGTAATGGTTGTCATATCTGTATTTTTCCTCTTCTTTAACGAAAAGATAGTATATAAAAACAGAAAGTGGTCTTTCGGCAACAATTTTTGGGTCTTGTAATTTTAGAGAACCTGCGGTTGCATTTCTCGAATTTGCAAAAATTTTTTCTCCTTTTTCCTCCTGTTTTTTATTTAATTTTATAAATTCACCCCTTTTCATAAAAACTTCCCCCCTCACCTCAAATTCTGCAACATTATCCAATGGCTTGAGAATTTTTAAAGGAATTGACTTAATAGTTTTAAGGTTTTGCGTAATATCATCTCCTACTACACCATTTCCTCTTGTTGCTCCTTGAAAATATATCCCATTTTTATATATAAGGCTTATTGCTACTCCATCTATCTTTATCTCTGTGACATAACTGTATTTTTCACCTTCAAGTAACCCTTTAACTCTGCGGTCAAAATCTATAACCTCCTCTTGAGTATATGTATTTGATAAACTGAGCATTGGTATCGAGTGCGTAAAGGTCGGAAAAACTTTAGTTGGTTGGTCACCTACCCTATGCGTTGGTGAATCAGTCATTATTAATTCAGGATGCTTCTTTTCTAATTCTAATAATTCTCTCATTAACATATCATATTCATAATCAGAAATCACAGGGTCACTCAAAACATAATAACGATAATTATGAAAATTGATTTTGTCTTGAAGTTCTTTTATTTTTTCTTTTGCATCCATAAAAATATTTAATTACCTGAAAATTGCAATATGATAATTAAGATTATGATAATTAAGAAATTATATGAAAAATATTGGTGAAGTAGTAGGGGCGAACGGTCGTTCGCCCCTACTACTATATCTTATATTGCAATGTTTGGATAATTACAAATTAATTAATAAAAATCTAATACTTTAACTTTAATATGTCAAGTTAATTTATTCAAAATAAAAAAATTGTATCGCATAAATAATAACTTAAAATACCTTGACATATATTATTCTTTTTTTTAATTTAATGAAAGAATGTTTAAAGAAATAATTTATATCAAATATCAAAAAAGGAGAAAAAAATTAATCCCTTACTTGAAAATATATTGATATTTCAAAAACTTAACTCTTACAAAGAAGACGAAATCTTTCAAGTTTTACAAGGCGAATCATCTCAAACAATTGCAATTGTTTTATCCCGACTGAATAGTATAAAAGCGAAAAACGTTCTTAAGAATTTTCCATTAGACCAGCAGAAAGATATAGTATACCGAATGGCTACCTCAGCAAGCAAAATCCACAGTGATATCTTAAATCAAATTGCAAAAGCAATTCAAGAAAAAATAAAACTTTTTGATGAACCTCAAGGTTCTCAAATTGGGGGTTCAGAAAAACTTGC
>CAZBIT010000096.1:0-7506 GCA_964491835.1 uncultured bacterium | reverse complement strand
TTCTGATGTCTCTTTTAATCATCTCCCCAAACAAATTTATTTGTAAAATATAATTATAAATATTATATTATCACCACTTATAAAACCTTATCTAAAACTGTTAAACCAAAAAAATAAAATTATATTTAAGGAGGGGAAAACATGAAGTTGAATTTAAGAATTACAAATTTTTTTATTATCCTCGGAATAATATTTTCCTTTGTATTTTACTGCGGGAAGAAAATACAGGAAAGTTCATTAAAAGACATTCGTTTGCTTGATTATAAGCCCAAACCGATGCTTACAGTAAAGGAAACAACGGTTGAAAAGGCAAAATTCCCCGTTATTGACTGCCACAATCATCTGAGAAGAGTAGTTAACTCAGATACAAACATAGCAGACCTTGTTAAAATTATGGATGAATGCAATGTTCAGATGGTTGTTGACCTTGACGGATACCCAGGGGGACAATTGGAAAAGAGTTTAAAAACACTAAAAGAAGCATATCCCAAAAGATTTTTGGTCTATACAAGGATTGATTGGACAAACCTTGATGACCCAAGTTTTGGCGAACAAATGGCAAAGAAGATTCAAGAAGATGTAAAAAAGGGTGCTCAGGCATTAAAAATAAGAAAAGAGTTAGGTCTTGAGATTAAGTTAAAGGATGGCACATACCTGCCTGTTGATTCTCCAAAACTTGACCCAGCGTGGGAAATATGCGGTAAACTTGGCATCCCTGTAACTATCCATGTTGCTGACCCTCTTGCATTTTTTACTCCTCTTGATAGATTCAATGAGCGTCTTGAAGAAGTAATCGACCATCCCGACTGGATGTGGGACAGACCTGAACTATACGACGTAGAAGAAATAATGGAACAGAGAAACCGAATGTTAGCAAAACATCAGAATACAAACTTTATCGGTGCTCACGTTGGCGGAATATCTGAAAATCTTGAATTAGCCGCAGAATGGCTCGATACATATCCTAATCTTTATTACGATACTTCCGCAAGAATTCACGAAATGGGAAGGCAACCTTATACCACAAGAAAATTTCTAATTAAGTATGCAGATAGAATTGTTTTCGGCACAGATGGATGTGATGCCGGTCCGATAAATGCGGAAATGTATCGACTTAACTGGAGATGGTATGAGACCGATGATGAATACTTTGATGTAGCGAAAGCACATCATTATCAGGGAAGATGGATGGTTTACGGTGTCTATTTACCAGATGATGTTCTTCAAAAAATATATAACGGCACAGCAAAAAAACTGTATCCGGGCCTTTAAATAAAATAAAAAACCCAGTTAATACTATACTGGGTTATAGATTTAAATATTTTAATTTTAAATATAACTTTTATCTATTTACAAATGTTTTATAAAATAAAAGCAAACAATATATTAATATATTATGTAAACAATGCAAGAACATTCTGAGGAGTAATGTTTGCTTGTGCCAATTGTGCAGTAGATGTTTGCTGAAGTATAAGATTTCTTGTTGCGTTCAATTGTTCTCTTGCAAGGTCTGCATCCATAATCCTGCTTTTTGTTGCTTCTGTATTTGTAATGGCAATTGATAAAGTGGATTCTTTAACGGATAATCTTGAAGTATAAGCGCCAATGCGTTGTAAACCTTCGGATACGACTTCTATTGCGGAATCAACCTTTGACAATGCTTGACTGGCACCAGCAGAAGTAAAAACATTAGTAGCAACGTTTGCAGTATTGACTTCCAAAGCAGATGCACCGAAACCAGTTGCAGTTGTTCCCTGTTTAACAATATTAATCGCAAGAACATTTGTAGTATCTGCACCAGTTTGATATGATTGATTTCGATAGCTTCCATCTAACAACTTCAAATTGTTAAACGTTGTTTCATCAACAATATTATTAACCTCTGCCTCAAGTTGCTGGAGTTCTGTTTTAATAGCATTTCTCTCTGCCGAACCTAAAGTATCACTTGCTGCTTGTGTTACCTTCTCCTTCATTGTCACAAGTATGTCACTGATATTCAGAAGCCCCCCCTCTGCAATGGCAAGAACATTTTTTGCAGTCCCAACGTTATCCAGAGCGGTTGATAATCCCCGCGAACGTGCACTTAATCGAGTAGAAATAACAAAGCCAGCTGGGTCATCGGCAACTTCGTTTATCCTTTTCCCGGTTGCCAATTTTAACTGGCTCTTTTCTAATGCCTTATTAATTGTCTTTAATGCATTCAGTGCATTAAGGGCACCAATATTTGTATTTATTCTTGTAGAGTCACCTATTGCCATATCTTTTCCTCCCTGACTAATATTATTTTAAATAATATATAAAAATCCTACTCTTTATATCGGCAAATATTTAAATATCTTTAATATTTTTTAAAAAAATATTGGAGGAAAAGATATTTATTTGATATTATTAGAATTATAAACTAAAAACCTTCTAAAAGTTTTTTAGTTCTTTCAATATATTCACTTTTAGGATAATTTTTTAATAATCTATTAAATTCACTACTTGCTCTTTCTTTATCATTTAAATTTAAATAACAAAGACCCAATTTTAATTGTGCATCATCATCTTTATTATTATTAACAAACGTAAAGACCTTTTCAAATTCAACAATTGCTCTTTTAAAATCTCTTAAAGCATAAAAACATTCACCCTTCCAGTACTGACAATTATCAGAAAGACTATTATTCATATCTATTGCTAAAAGTACATCAAATATACTAATCGCTTCTTTATATTTTCTTGAATAATAAGCATTTAAAGCTATTTGATATTGTTTAGCAAATTCGTTAAAATCGATTTTTTTCATCTGTGGAAAACCTTTTTCCACTTGGTCTGCTTTTGACTGCAATTCATCTATTCTTTCATCCTTTAATACAAGTTCTGACTTTAATTCATTGATTTCTGAATTTCTTTCAATAAGTTGTCTCTCAAGTTCAGTTATTTTATCATCCAATCCAACTTGTTCTAAGGTTGTAACTTTCTCACCCTTTCCTTCTTCTACTTCAAGCAATTTCAATATATCTTGTTCTGTTTGTTCCTCCGTTTTGGCAGTGCTAACTTCTTTTTTGGAGGTTTTGTCTGTTGAGGCACAAAACACAAATAAAAAAATAAACATAAAAGCAATAATTACAATATAATATACCCTTTGCATTTCACCTCCATACTGATTTTACTAAAATATTATTTTAAGACATAGTTACAAATTAAATTTATTAATTATTTTTTAAAAAAACAACCTTTTAATTATCCTGCTTTTTCATCCTTAATAATTTAAAAACAATAAAAACTAAACTAAATAAGAATAAACCGATACATATTGTTTGATTAACAGAAATCCCAACATTTTTAAACGTAAATAGAACCATTTCTTTTTCATAATATCTAAAAAAATCAATAATGAATCTGTTTATTGAATATAAAAAAACGAAACTAAAAAAGATAAATCCAGTAGAGAGTTTATATTTTTTCATATATGTTAAAATGAAGAATATTAGAAATCCACCTAAAGCAGAATAAAGTTGTGTAGGATGAATACGCTTGTTATAAAAATAATACCCTGCAGGACTATCGGGACGAAAAATCATCCCCCACGGAAAATTGCATTCTTTGCCAAAGCAACAGCCATTCAAAAAACACCCAATCCTTGTAATCCCAATACCAAGAGCAACAGAAGGACTGAGGATATCTGCAATAACAAAAAAACTTATTCTTTTTATTTTTACATAAAATAAAACAGAAAGAATAGCAAAAATCAAACCTCCAAGCATAGTCAAACCTGCAATCCCAAATTCACCAGAGGATTGAAAAGGATTTATAATATCTAAATAATTTCCTTTAAATTCATTGAGATGGAAAATAACATAAAGAAATCTTGAACCTATTAAAGATGAAATAATTATTATCATTGATAAATTCATTATAATATTCGGATCAAATCCAATTTTTCCAGCATTTTTAACGGCAATATAAATACCTGATAAAAATGCAATAGCCAAAAATAATCCATAACTATGTAGTTCAAACCATCCAATTTTGATTATTGTTGGATACATATTAATACTTAAACCTGTTCACAGAGATGTTTATTAAAAAACCCGTCATCGCCAAAAATGAAATCATAGCAGAACCGCCGTAACTCATTAACGGAAGAGGGATGCCTGTAACTGGAAGCAACCCGACGGTTACGCTTATATTCACAAAAACGTGAATAAGAAATACTGAAGAAATTCCGATGGCTACATAACTTGAAAATTTATTTCTAGCGATAGATGCAATGTTGATTCCATGAAATATAATTAAAGAATATAATCCAATGACAACTACAACACCCAAAAATCCAAATTCTTCGCCAAAAACTGAAAAAATGAAATCTGTATTTTGCTGAGGTAAAAATCTTAATTGACTTTGCGTTCCTTGTAAAAATCCTTTTCCATTAAATCCACCTGAACCGATGGCAGTTTTAGATTGTAATATTTGATACCCTGCCCCACGAGGGTCTAATTCAGGATTTATAAAATTCTTTATCCTTTCTTGTTGATATGGTTTAAGTTTATTCCATAAATAATCCGCAATCAATCCTACCGATAAATTCAACATATAATTATAAATTGCAACCCATACGCCCTTCTTCGCAAAATATAGAATCAAAGTCAAGATTAATAGCCAGATGATAAAAATATAATTTTTTGAAGAGGACAGAGAAATTGCAATAAGACTAATAAATGGTGCGACAATTACAAAAAGGGAAAATAATGGTAAATCTGCCCAAAATAACATTGGAAGTAAAAAGGCAGCAAAAACTAAACTTGTTCCGAGGTCGGGTTGTTCACGTATCAATACCATTGGAATTAATATTATCATAAATGATATTATCATATCTTTTATATTATTTTCAGATATTTTGCTTTCAGATAAAAATTTGGATAGAGCAATTATCGTTGCGATTTTTGCAAATTCAGAGGGCTGAAATTGAAATCCAAATATTCGTATCCAGCGTGATGTACCAGAAGAATGTCCACTAGTAAATAATACAATGATAAGTAATATTATACTCAATACATATAATTGATAACCGAGTGCATACACAAACCTCATCGGAATGAAAATTATGACAAACATTACAATTAATCCAAGACATACCCAAATTACCTGTTTATAAAACAAATCACCCGTCCTGGACATTTCAACAAGATAAGAAGAACTATATATTGCCAATAAACCTGAAATAATTATTAATAAAACGGGAACAAGAAAAACGAAATCTACTTTATTTATTAAAGAGTTTTTTCTCATTTGTTAATAATTAAACATAAATCCTTTAATTTTTAACAGCGCTAACTATATTTTTGTTTTTATTGAAAAAATGCGAGAGAAGTTTCCTTGCAATTGGAGCAGCAACAGAACCGCCGACTCCGCCATTTTCAATAAGTACGCAAAAAGCAATCTCTGGATTCTGGGCAGGAGCAAAACCAATAAACCAGGCGTGGTCTTTGCCGTGTGGATTCTGGGCAGTTCCAGTTTTCCCTGCAATATCTAATCCCTGAATTTTTGCACCCCTTCCAGTTCCATTATCACCATTAACAACCATATACATACCCTCTTTTACAATCTTAAAAACTTGTTGAGAAACTTCGGATATTGTATCCGATTTTATCTCTACTGTAATTTTCACTCCTGTTTGATTATCTTCAACGTATCTTACAAGATGTGGCTTAAAGCATACCCCCTCATTTCCGATTGTCATCGCAAAAACCGCCATTTGTAATGGTGTAACCGTTAAATCACCCTGTCCAATTGACAAATTAACCATATTACCTTTTGTTGTCCATCCACCTTCACCGTACGTATTGTCCATATATTTCCTGTCGGGAACATTACCTGACTTTTCTTCTGGCAAATCTATTCCTGATATTTCACCAAACTTGAATAGTTTTGCATATCTTTCCCATACATCAATGCCAACTAAAAGACCCAATTGATAAAAATAAACATTACAGGAACGTTCAATTGCTTGAAGTAAGTTTAGATTCCCGTGTGCATTATCTCTAAAACAAGAAAATACTCTTCTCCCTAACCGAAAGTATCCTGGACAAGTCCTACTCCAGTTTGGCGTTATAATATTTTCATTGAGTGCTGCAATTGCTACCATCAGTTTAAACGTGGAACCAGGGGGATACTCTCCATCCGTAGCACGGCTTACTAATATATGGGCTGGGTCATCGGAGAATTTTTTCCACTCTTCTGATGTAAGTCTTTTTGAAAAGATATTTGGATCATAATCAGGTTTACTGATTAACGTAAGAACCTCACCATTTCGGGCATTTAAGATAACGATACTTCCATTTTGTCCTTCTAAAAGTTCTTCACTATATTTTTGAAGTGAATAATCGATTGTTAAATAAAGATTTTCCCCCTGAATTGGCGGGACATCCTCCCGTTTTGGAATATTACATTCAATCTCTCTTCCCAATGCATCTACCTGGACATATTTATATCCTTTTCTACCACGAAGCACACCTTCATATTCTTTTTCTAATCCCTCTTTTCCAATTATATCACCAGATTTATAATAATCCTTTCCTGATTGTTCTATTTCTTTTTCATTAATCTCTCCAATATATCCCAAGATATGTGATGCTCTTAATCCTTCAGGATAATATCTTTTAGGTTCACTTTGATACAAAACACCTGGAAGGTCAAGTTTGTTTTCTTCAAATATGGAAATCCCTTCAAAATCAATTTGGCTTATAAGTTTTATGGGGTCAAACCTTAATCCTGCTTTTTTAATCTTATTTTCAATTACTTCAGGTTTTAGAAAATTGTTATTTATAAAAAATGGAATAACTGTTTTAGATTTACCCACTTCGTAAGGAATAACTGAAACGGAAAATGAAGGTCTATTATCAACCATTAAATATCCATTTCTATCATAAATAAGACCTCTCGCAGGTTCAATGATAACTTCTCTAATCCTGTTTTGTTCTGAACGGCTCAAATATATTTTGTTGCATATAATTTGTAAATTAAAAAATTTACATATTAGTATTAAAAATAATAAATATACAAATAACGAAAATATTAACTTATTCTTTTTACGCCTTTCTTTTATTTCAAACACAATTCTTCTCTTTATTTAAATATGAAGCTTACACTACTTTTTAAAACTATAAAAAATCATCATTCCAATTATCGTAGTATAAATACTGGAAGGTAAGATAGTTCTAAAAAACACATAATAAATACTGCTCTCTAAGCCGAGAGTACTAATATAAAAATAAATAATGTTGTGTATTAAACAACCGCTAAACAGAATCAATAAAAAATATAAGTCATTCCATTTATTCTTACTTCTTTGAAAAAATCCTGCATAAAAACCTGTTATAGATTTTGTAAGGGACGAAAGACCAATAAATCCACCGCTAAAAAATCCTAATCCCTGGACTAAACCAACTATAAATCCGACTATTGTAGCACGAACTCCGCCAAATTCCAGTCCAAAAAATATTAAAACAATGGTAATGAAAT
>CAZBIT010000095.1:0-7547 GCA_964491835.1 uncultured bacterium | reverse complement strand
TAAAAGAAACTATCAAAATTGCAAATGCTAAAAATAAAGAATAAAATAAATTGGGCGACTTTTTCATCTTATTCAAGTTTTTAGAATTCCAGTGGATTTATTATTATGAAATAATCCTTAAAAGTATCAAATTTAAATTATGTGAAAACTGTCTGGATTAAAATTTGTGAAACTTATCTATTACTTAATCACTTATTAATAAAATTAAATAATTCATTAGCCAAGTCCTTATCCAAATCTTTAAGAATTTTGTATTCGTCTAAAGCAGAATCTTTATTCCCTACTACTAAATAGCTTAGACCGAGATTATAGTGTGCATCTGTATAATCAGGATTAATTCTTATTACTTGCTTGTAAGCTTTGATAGATTCGTTATATTTTCCAAGTTCACCATAAACCCAACCGATGTTGTAGTGTGCCATTTCATAATCAGGATAAATTCTTATTGCTTGTTTGTAAGCGTTAATTGCTTCGTTATATCTTCCAAGTTCGCCATAAATCCAACCAAGGTTGTAATGTGCTGATACATAATCAGGATTAATTCTTATTGCCTCCTTGTAAGCTTCAATGGCTTCGTTATATCTACTAAGATTCTCATAACTTACACCAAGGTTGTAATGTGCATCTGCATAATCAGGACTAATTCTTATTCCTTGTTTGAAAGATTCAATCGCTTCGTCATATCTTCCAAGTTCATCATAAAGTAAACCAAGGTTGTAATATACATCTGCATAATCAGGATTAGTTTTTATTACTTGTTTGAAAGATTCAATCGCTTCATTCCATCTTCCAAGTTTATTATAAACTAAACCAAGGTTGTTATATGCATTTGTATAATCAGGTTTAATTTTTATTGCCTGCTTGTAAACTTCAATAGCTTCATTATATCTTCCAAGATTATAATAAATTAATCCAACGTTGTACTGTGCATCTGTATAATCAGGATTAATTCTTATTATTTGTTTGTAAGCTTCAATAGCTTCATTCCATCTTCCAAGTTCTCCATAAGCTAATCCAAGTTCAAAAAGTGCTTTATAGTATTGTGGATTTTTCTTAACCGCTTTTTCAAAATATTGAATGGCATTTCTGTAATTTTCTTTAAGTGAAAAAATTAGTCCCATATAATAAAGACCCTCTGAAGAAGAAGTCCATTCTTCCATTTGATCTTTTTTCCATTCATTAAATGATTTGCTTTTAATTGTTTTAAGAGTTGTTATTTTTTCGCTTAGTATAGCAAAATGCAGGTTTTGTTCTTCATCTATTTGAAAAGTTACAATCCCTATCACTTCTCCCTTCATATTTAATACTGGATTTCCACTTGAATGAGGTGATATTGGTGCGGTAATCTGAATGATATTTCCGAGTGTTGGAATGTGCCTAACCACTGAGACGACTCCATCTGATACAGTTTTTTCAAGCCCTAATGCTGAACTAATCACGATAACTCTTTCACCTACTTTGGGTATATTATTGCTTAATTGTAGTGGAAGAACTATGTTTTTAGGAATATTAATTGACAGTCGAATGGCATCCCCTTCCTTATCCTCTGCTACAATCTGATTAATAAAATATGGCTTATCTTTTTCTATTTTCAATTCAACTTTATATGCCCCCAAAAGTAAGTGTCTGTTCGTAATAATATTACCATTTTCACTAATGAAAAAGCCAGTTCCTTGTTTGATAATATTACCTTTATTGTCGTAAGTTACAATAACAGCAACAGATGGTTCAATTTTTTTTACTATTTCTGATATGTTTTCCTGAGCATATACTGAATAAATAAATACAAAAAAGAAAATAATAAAAAAACTTAATGGAAATCCTCTATTTGTTTTCACACTTTATTCTACAAGACAGTTTTAAATTATTATCAATTATATTTTTCTTGGAAACAATCGGTCCTTCAGGCCGAATTTATTTCGTCGATTAAATAAATAATGAACAATAGATTCCGACCAATCTTATAGCAGGACAGAATGACAGTTTATTTGGATTTCTCTTAACAATTGCCAAAAGTGCCGATAAGAAACTGAAATTTTCAAGATTTACCAAAGTTCTGTATTGAATAAATTTACAAAGGTCTAGGGCGTCCTGGAATTGGAAATGTTCTTTGTGGTGCAGGTCCGAACTCCAATTTCTTTGGTAAAAGGTCAAGGTTAGAATTTAGCATTTCATCCCAGGTTATGGCTTTGCCTGTATATGCAGATTCTCGTCCCATAATTGACGTCAATGCAGCGTAGGCACCATTTTCTCCTTCACTTTCTGGTTGTCCGTTTCTTATACTTTCAATAATAGTGCGCTGTTCTAAAACACCGGAAGGAGGTAATTTACCCACGAATTTCCAAGGATTTTGACCAGTAATTGCATTACCAATATATTTTCCTTTTGTTCCAAAGTAACCTGCTTGACCTGAACCATCACAGTTTGGCCATTGCCTGTCCATATGGATTATATGAGCGCCATTAGGGTATTCATAGTCAACGGTGAAATGGTCCCAGATATCTCCCATTCTTGGACCAGCAGGGATTTGACGACCGCCCTGTCCTAATACTTTAACGGGATATGCGTTCATTACCCAGTTATTTACATCGATTCCGTGAATTGATTGTTCGGCAATCACATCACCTGAAAGCCAGCAGAAATAATACCAGTTCCTGCATTGATATTCCATTTCTGACCAGGCAGGGTCATCTCCACGATACCATCTTGTCCATTGAGTATAATTGTAACTTGTTCCAGAGAGGATTTCACCAATTGCTCCATCGTGAACTCTTTTTACTGCTTCCATTCGACCTGGATTATGTCTATTATCGAAACCAACAACTACTGAAAGTCCTTTATCTTTTGCTTTCTTTGCGGCGTTTAAAATTTTTCTTGCACCAACAGGATCTGTTGCGACAGGCTTTTCCATGAAGACGTGTTTTCCGGCATCAATAGCTGCCTCAAAATGTATGGGTCGAAATCCTGGAGGACCAACCAAATTAACCCAATCAACATCGGTCTTAAGAAGCTCTTTATAACCGTCTAATCCAGTAAAGCAGTTGATTTTTTTTATATCGAAGCTTTTAACTCCTTTAGTATCCATATCTTCACCCATTAGATTGGGGTCTTTTAGATGCGACAGACACCAGTCTATTCTGTCTTGAAATGGATCGGCTAAAGCAGTAACCTGTATATCAGGAGATGCAATGGTGGCTTCTCTTAAAGAAGCAGTACCTCTTCCTCCACAACCAATTAGTCCTACTTTAAGAGTTTTTACGACTTGTGCGCGAGTTTTACGCACAAATGGAAATCCCGAAATGGCCGTCGCTGCAATTGCTCCCGTTGCCAAAAAATCGCGACGCGAAAATAGTTTTTTATCATTTTTTATCATTTTTGTTCACCTTTCTTTTTTTTAAAGGATGATTGAAAATATTTTAGAGATAATTGTAATTTCAGTAAAGACAGGAATCCCTTCAATAAGTTAGTAAGCTTTTAGTGCTAATGGATTCCCCCCTATTTGCGGAGGGAAAACGGTAATGATGGTTTTAAATAAGCACCGTTTATAAAAGTTTTATAGAATATATATAATTTCGGAAAATATATTTATATATGATAATTATTGATTATTTACGGGTCGAACGACACGGAATCCGACGTATTGTCCATCGATGAGCCACCACATTCCTCGAGGTCTTTGAGGGTCTCGTTCCCACCATTCAAAAGGAAGTTCTTTACGGTTTGCAAATCGAAGTTCTAATGGTGGGTCATTCCAGCATCCCCCCTTTAAAACGGGGTCAAGACCATCTTTTGGGCCTTTCGGGTCAATTGTAATTTCAACGTCCTTAAAGGTTTTATAATAATCAGGGTCATAGAAATCTTGAGTTAATTCCCAAACATTTCCGAGCATATCATAAATTCCGAGAGCGCTTGGTTTTTTTAGACCAACTTCGTGAGTTTTTCCATTGCTATTGTCTTTGAACCAGGTGAATTCGCCAAGTTGTTTTGAATCTTCAGCATATGAAGATTTACCTGCGATACCTGAACGACAGGCGAACTCCCACTCCGCTTCAGTAGGAAGTCGGTAGGTCTCACCAGTTTTAATTGAAAGCCATTCACAATATTGTTTTGCAGCATACCAGCTTATCCCCATAGCGGGCATTTTTCCTCTGCCCCATCCGTGGTCGTAAGGTTCGTATGATGGTGAAGGGCGTGTTACTGCCTCAATGGTTTTTCCAGATGGGTCGGTATCTTGTTTGAATGCATAACATTCATATTCATCCCAGGTAACTTCATATTTTCCAATCCAGAAGGGACTAACTTTAATTTTATGGATTGGACTTTCATCTTTTTTATGTCCGACTTCACTTTCTGGGCTTCCCATTTCAAATTCGCCCCCAGGTATGTAAATCATATCAAAACTAACAGAACTTCCAGAAATTTTACAGGTATAGTTTTTATTGTTTTCAGCCCCTCTTAAATTCCAGAAATAAAAGGAAACTGAGATGACTATTCCAATGAACAAAAATGTTAATAAGTTAAATAGGCTTTTCATTTTTCCTTCGCTTTTTATAGAATATAACGGTGATACTGTAAGGGCAATCCGCCGGGTTGCCTCTACAGAGTAAATTTAAATATTGTTTTTCATATTGAAATTTTTGTGTAATTATATTTAAAATCTTTCAGTCCTATAAAGGTCTTGACTGACCTGGCATTGGAATACCTGTTTTTGGTGCCGGACCCGGTTCAATCTTTTTTGGGAAAAGGTCAAGGTTTGAATTTAACATCTCTTCCCAGGTCACGACTTTTCCCGTGTATGTAGATTCTCTACCCATAATAGCGGTCAAAGTGCTGTATGCTCCAAATTCTGCTTCGTTTATAGGTTCACCTTTTCTGATACTTTCAATTAATTCCGTGTGTTCATAAACCTGTGGATCAACAAATTTCTCAGCGTATTTGTAAACATTTTTGCCAAATATTTCATTCTCATTCACACCACTATATCCTATTGTTCCATGAGCGAAACAACCCACAAGATTATCACATTTAGCCATTTGCCGGGACATAGCCATTACATGGACATTGTTGGGATATTCATAGTCAATCGTAAAATGGTCATATATATTTCCATATTTGGATTCTGTTCTGACTTGTCTTCCACCGAGACCCATTGCTCTAATTGGATAACTGTTCAAAACCCAGTTTGTCATGTCAATATAATGGATGTGTTGCTCAACTATGTGGTCTCCTGAAAGCCAGCAGAAATAATACCAGTTTCGACATTGATATTCCATTTCTGTCCAGGATGGGTTTTCTCCTCTATGCCATAGAGTTCCCGTATTAAAATAACTTCGGGCAGAAACAACTTCGCCAATATCTCCATTGTGGATTCTTTTTACTATTTCTCGAGTTCCTACATTATGCCTGAAATTAAAACCAACAACAACCGAAAGTCCTTTCTCTTTAGCTTTTTTTGCTGTTTCTAAAATCTTTCTAACACCGACGGGGTCAGTTGCTACCGGTTTTTCCATAAAAATGTGTTTACCCGCTTCAACTGCGGCTTCAAAACTTCGAGGTCTGAAACCGGGCGGTTCTGTCAAAATAACATAATCAATGTCAGTTTCTAAAAGTTTCTTGTAGCAATCAAACCCGGTAAAAATGTGGTCTTCTTTGACCTCGATGTTTGGAAGTGGACCTCCTTTTCTTTTTGGGCCTTTTAATTCTTTTAAACATGTTTCTATTCTGTCAGGAAAGGGGTCTGCAAGGGCAACAAGGTGTATATCTGGAGCAGCGGTAATTGCGTTTTCTATTGCGCCAGTTCCTCTTCCACCGCATCCAATTACACCAATTTTAAGTGGTTTTACGGATTGCGCACGAGTAGTTTGAACAAATGGGAAACCCGATATGGCGGTTGTCGCTGCAGCCAGTCCGGTTGCTATAAAATCACGTCGCGAAATCTTATCTTTATTATCCACCATTTTCATACTCCTTCGTTTAACTATTACTAAAATCTTTAAATATATTTTTATGTATTAATTAATTTATTAATTTGATAAAATTGCTCAATATATTATGCTCTTGGTTGTCCTGGCATTGGAACTGCCTGCTTAGGAGGTTGAGCATTGAAGTCATACGCTATTGGACTCAAATCGAGATTAGAACTCATAATTTCATCCCAAGTAATGGCTTTTCCAGTATATGTAGATTCGCGTCCCATAATTAATGACATTGTCGATTCTGCAACGTTTTGGGCTTCATTTAAGGGATTTCCGCTTCTAATACTTGCGATAAGGTCAGCATGCTCTTGAACATATGGGTTTGTAGATTCTCCTTCAAACTTCCATTTATTTGGACTTAAAATTTCGCCACTTGGGTCACTTTTACCTTTTGTTCCAATAACGAATTCTCCAATTTTTGTATCTGTTTTTTCATATTGACAGCACATACTCATAACATGGACGTTATTTGGATATTCGAAGTCCACAGCAAAATGGTCATATATGTATCCATATTTAGGGTCAGTTCGGGCTTGACGTCCGCCAACACCTAATGCCCTGATAGGATGAGTTCCAATTGCCCAGTTGATTACGTCGATATTATGAAGATGTTGTTCGACTATATGGTCTCCAGAGAGCCAGCAGAAATAATACCAGTTTCTTATTTGATATTCCATTTCAGTCCATTGAGGGTCTCTACCATGATGCCAAAGGGTACTTCCATTCCAATAGCATTGACCAGAAACTACTTCTCCAATCTGTCCATTATGAATACGTTTTATGGTTTCAACATACGACTTTTGATGACGGCGTTGTGTTCCAGCAACGACAGCAAGTCCTTTTTGTTTTGCTTTTTTGCCTGCTTCCATAATCTTTCGACAGCCAACTGGATCAACGGCAACAGGTTTTTCTATAAATACGTGTTTTCCCGCATCAATTGCAGCAGGAAAACTCAACAGTCTAAATCCAGGTGGTTCGGCAAGTAACACAAGGTCAACGTCGGTTTCAAGAAGTTTTTTATGACAATCGAATCCAGAGAAGCAATGGTCTTCTTTAACTTCGATGTTTGGAAGTGGTTTCTCTCTTTTCCCTTTTTTAGGTTGTTTTAGAGTTTCCAAACATCTTTGAATTCTATCGGGAAATAAATCTGCAAGGGCAACAAGGTGTATATCCGGTGATGACGTTATGCAATCTTCCACAGCACCGGTTCCTCTACCACCGCATCCAATCAATCCAATCTTTAATGGTTTTTCTTTTGCAGGTGACGTCCGCACAAAAGGAAAACCAGTAATTACGGTTGTAGCTGCTACCGCACCTGTTGTGATAAAATTACGGCGTGTAATTTTTTTATTGCTTTTCATCTTTATATACTCCTAATAATTTAATAAAAATGTAATTTAAATATGGTTGTTATTTAAAATTTGTTCTTTTCTAAAGTATCTAAAGTATTCTGTAAATAAAATTTTTTTTTGAAAAGTTAAATTAACAATGTTAAATGAGGTATTTTTGATAACCTGATTTATTGTTTTCTTTGAATTTACGAATGATACTTAATTGTAAATAATTTATATA
>CAZBIT010000094.1:0-7553 GCA_964491835.1 uncultured bacterium | reverse complement strand
CTTGTTTCGGAATCTTATTTTGTAAGATGCTGAAATAAATTCAGCATGACAATAGGCCTTAATATTTAATCAATTTATTTAAGGAATATAATATTAGTTAATATAATAGAGGTAAAAAATGTGGTATTTAATCGGCTTAATTTCAGGTGTCATTGCTGGAATTGCTATGTTTTGGTTTATTCCGATTGGGATGAAAGATTTTGAAAAGTATATGAAATTTAGTAGATTCAGTTCTCGTGAATTTAAGTTTTATATTTTTTCAGGATTTGTCGTTCTTACATTTTTATTCGGTCCAATTGTATCATATATGTATTCAATAAGGATTATTCGTGAAGGGCAGGGAGCATTTTTAGAACACGCAATACTTATAACTGTAACAACACTTACGTTGTTCTTTACATCATTTTTATATAATATAAAAGATGCAAAAAATATAATAAAGACCATCTGGAAAGGTATATTAATTTTTTATTTAATTTTTGCATTTTCTTTCGGCTGGTTAATACCGATTCTTTATAAATGGTTTGCAGGATAGATTTTTACTTTTAAAAAGAATTAAATAGGTTATTGTTCTATAATTTATAAAAATAACATTTCTTTAAAATTTAACTACAGTAGAGAAGCACTATAGTGTGTCTCTAAAAATAAAATTGTAAAATATCAAAAATATATTGAGATTATATGAACGTATATTTAGTCCAGCACGCTTATGCAAAATCGGAACAGGAAGACCCTGAAAGACCTTTATCTGAAAAGGGATGGGCAGATATAAGAAAAATAGCAGATTTTGTTTTTAAGAAAGGAAATATCTCTGTTAAAGAAATATTTCATAGTGGAAAGATGAGAGCAAGGCAGACGGCAGAAGTCCTTGCAGAAAAATTAAATTCTTTAATTAAAGAGACCGACGGTTTAAAACCGATGGATGACCCTTCTATCTGGGCAGAAAGATTGACAAAAAGAAAGGAAGACATAATGTTAGTGGGTCACCTTCCTCATTTAAGCAGATTGGCTTCTCTTTTACTATGTCAAAACGCTGAAAAGACATTGGTTGAATTCCAGCAGGGATGTATTGTCTGTATTGGAACTGAAAATTTTATCGACTGGTCAATTCGCTGGATGGTAACTCCAAACCTGTTATGATTAATAAAATTCATTGATTTTTACAATTACAAAAGGAGAAAATAATAATGGGAAAACATAAAAGTAATGAAATGTCACGAAAGGACTTTATAAAAAAATCTTGTGCAAGTTTATTGACTTATGGTCTTTTAAAAGAATCTCCTTCTCTATTATTAAATGGACAAGAAACTAAAAAACAAACTTCTTCTGGATACCGTGTATTGGGCAGGACCGGGATTAAAGTTGCGCCAGTTGGAATTGGTGCTTCTCGGACAATGGAACCAACCATAGTAAAAACCGCAATTGATAAAGGGATTAACTTTATTGATACGGGTCGTTCTTATTACAATGGACAAAATGAAATAATGATTGGAAAAGTTATTAAAGGAATAAGAAAAGAAGTAATAATTCAGTCAAAAATGCAAATAAATCTTAAAGAAAAAGGTGAGGAACTCAAATCCGCTGAGGTCTCAAAGAAGATTAAAAATATAATGCAGTCATCCCTTGATGAAAGTTTAAAAGCCCTTCAAACAGATTATATTGATATTATGCTCATACACGAAGCGGATGACATTAATATTATTAACCATAAAGAAGTAATGGGATTTTTTATTATGGCTAAAAAAAGTGGTAAAATAAGGGCTTGCGGCTTTTCGTCCCATACTAATCAAATAAACCTTCTCAAATCTGCTAACGAAACTAATTTCTATGATGTTATTGTGGTTCCATATAATCATAAAGGTTCTTACATACATATGTTAGGTGGTCAATATAAGGAATGGGACCAACCAGCGTTAGAAGTAGAACTGAAAAAGGCTCAACAAAATAACACTGCCATTGTGGCAATTAAAACCTGCTCAGCGGGACCGTTATCTTTGGATGGCAAAAGTGAACCTTCATATAAAGATGCACTTAAATGGATTTTGAATCATAGTTACGTTCAAACTATGGCTGTTGCTATGCTCAATATGAAGGAAATAAATGAGGATATACAAGCAATGATTTAAAGATAATTTTTAAATTACGAAATTTTTGAGCGCAGTTTTGTTTCAAATGTGAACTTCGGAAAATTAAAAAAGTGAACATAAAAAATCTTGAAACAATCAATTATTATAGAATTTTGATTTTTTCCGGATTAGATTAGGAATTGGGAATATTTTTATTATAAACATATTGATAGGAACTTATTTCCAAATTTAAAGTTATAAAAATGGGTGAGAATAAGTAGTGATATTATATAAGGAGGTGCTTTTATGCCTAATTACGAATATAAATGTGTAAGTTGTAATAAGAAATTCACACTTACCCTCACTGTTAAAGAGTATGAGAAAAGAAAGGTAAAGTGTATCAAGTGCAATAGCACGAAAGTAAAACCTATGATAGGCACTTTCTATGCCAAGACATCAAAAAAGAGTTAAATTACTTCCAAGACAAAAATTATCTCAATAATAATTGGTCATTTTTCTGCATATTTTTGAATAATTTTTATAATTCTTTTTTGATATAAAAGGTTTTTAAAATCTTTTGTTTCTATCCTTTTTATGAAGAAATATAATTTTTAATTTCTGTGAAAATATTTTTTTTTAACCTGCTTTTCTATCTCCAAAAAATATAGAGATAAATTACTTAAATATACGAATTAATATATAATGAGACCACTGAAAAAGTAGATTATCACGTCGTCCACCCCGCAGTATGCGGGGGGACTCCTTCCCGCTATACGGGAACACGCAAGTCCTTGTCGTTGCGAGCCCTCCCGAATTTTCGGGAGGGCGTGGCAATCTGGTTTTAAAATTAACTGTTTTTTCGACTTTTTCAGCGGTCTCAAAATAATACAAATAATACAATTAATTGAAAACTTATTTCTCCCAAATTCTTACTCCAATAGAAAAATTTCTGCCTGGCATTGGATACCCCGCAATAATCTGATAATTTTCATTAGTGATATTGTTTATTTTGCCTATTAGAGTGATATATTTACTAATGTCATAAGAAACCCTGAAATCCCAGATTACAAACTGGTCGAGTCGATTTTGAGCAAAATCGCTTCCAAATCTGTCCCATAAACTCTGTGTAAAGAGTTCACATCTGAAACTATCTTTACTGTAAGACAAATTGAAATTTATCTTGTTTTTAGGATTATACTGTGTTTCATTTTGAGGGTCAAGCCAGCAATATCCAGCAGACATATTTACATTGTCAATTAATTTTAGAAAAGCGTTCAACTCAACCCCTTTGTGGGTAAATTCACCTGTATTTTTAAATGCCACATTCGGGAAATTGCCAGTAACTCTTATTAAATTACTCCCCTCCATTATGAAACCTAATGCTTCAACTCTTATCTTTTTAGTTTCATAATTATATCCAATTTCATAATTCCACAATTCTTCAGGTTCTATTTTAGTATTTGATGGGGGGAAAAAATAGAGTTCCATGATTGTCGGTGCCCTAAATCCTTTGGAAACATTTGTTTTGAGAGAATTTTTGTCATTTACGTGATATACTAATCCAAACTTTGACACTAATTCACTTTTTCGATTGTAAATTTTTTCAATCCTGATACCAGTAGATACAATGATTTTTTTCAAGAACGCTTGTTGAATATGAAAGTAAGGAGCATACTGATATTCATATTTTTTGCCGTAATTATAATTTGTATTAGCATCTTTGGCATCCCCACCAATTTTTTTATAATCAAATCCGATGGTCAAAGTATTTCCTGAAAAAGGTTTTAAGTGCTGATAAAATAAAAATCCATAAGTTTTATCATTGCTTACCCAACCATCATATATCTCATGATGACCCATATTTGAATGTAATTTAAATTCCCCACTACCAAAATTTGTTTTATTCAATATTGATAAATCGAACCAATCTCTTTTTACATCAAACCAACTATTGGGTGCCGGATTAGTGACAGTGCCCGGGTCGTGCATTTTAAATTTTGTTGAGTTGCCACCGAGTGAAATTTCCCATTCTTCTGACAAATTATAAATTAACTTAGTTGTGTATGTATTGGACTTATAGTCAGATTTTTCTCTATGGCCATCAGTTCCATTGATTCCCAAAGATATTAAATAGTTTAATTTACCAAATCCACCTTCATTGGTAAATTGTGTTTTATAGGTATTAAATGAGCCAAATTCTCCAGAGATGCTATTTTTATATCCATTTTTAATGTCTTTTTTTGTGATAATATTTATTATTCCGCCCATTGCGTTAGTTCCGTATAATACAGAAGCAGGACCTTTGACGACTTCAATTTTCTCGACGTTCTCAAGTGAATAGACGTCGGAAATTGGATGTCCAAAAATCCCCATAATATCAGGTCTTCCATCAACAAGAACCAATACTCCCGTATTTGGCTGACCACCAACACCTCTTATATTTATGCCACCTGCTGCACCAGAACCAATCCCATATCCCAAAACAGTTTTTTGAGTAAGTGTGAGACCTGCAACTCTTTTGTCAATTAATTCAAGTACAGTATTACCTATTGAGTTTGAAATTTCTTCTTTATCTATTACATAAACTGAAGCAGAAATATCCTCTCTGACACTGGCATACTTACTTGCTATCACTAATACTTCCTTACCAATATAAACAGTCGTGTCATTTTGTGTTTTTACTTCTTGTGAATAATTATATGAATGTCCTGATATGATAAGTATGATAAGGGCTGAGAAGATTTTTAGTTTGTTCATAATTGGCTTTCTATACCTTTCTATTCATTTAAAAAATTTCGTTTAAATTTTAAACTTAAAGGGATTTCCATACCTATTTCGTTCATTATTTTCTCGTTTCCGAGTGTTTCTTTTATTTCACCATCAACCAAAATTTTGCCATCGTTCATCAGTATAGCCCTTTTGCAGAGTTCAAGAGCCATTTCAAGGTCATGAGTAGCGAATATTTTTGTTGAATCAATGCCTTTAATGAATTGAATTAAATTTCTTCTGCCAAAAGGATCAAGAGATAAAGTAAGTTCGTCAAATATTATAATTTCAGGTTCAAAAACGAGAGCGGTGGCAATGGCTGCTCGTTTTTTTTCACCCATACTTAAATGATATGGTTTTCTAAATGCACATTCCTCAAGTCCCACTATTTTTAAAACGTTTGTAACCTTCTTTTTAGTTTCTTCCTGAGAGAAACCAAGGTTTAAAGGACCAAAAGCAACATCATCGAAAATCGTGGGCATAAAAAGTTGGTCATCTGGATTCTGAAAAACAAATCCGATTTTTCGACGGATTTCATTTAAATTTTCTTTGCTCATTTCTTTTCCAAATACTTTAATTTTTCCGCTTCCATTTAATATTCCAATTATATGGAGCAATAGGGTTGATTTTCCTGCGCCGTTTTTCCCGATTATTGCAACGTCTTCTCCTGAATTAATACTCAGATTAATATTGTTCAGAACGCCCTTTTTGTCAGGATAATCAAAACTCAAATTCTCAATATGAATAACCTCTTTCATAAGTTTATCTTAATCTTTTTATAAAATTCTTTCTATTTACGAAAATGGATTTTTTAAAAAATTACATTAATACTTATAATTATTATGGCAAAAATAGTTAATAAATAAATATCATAAAGACCTAATTTCTTATCCAAAATAAATCTTACATCACCGTCAAAACCTCTTATGGTCATTGCATTATAAATCCTCTGACTTCTTTCAAAACCTCTTATTAACATCGCACTTGAAATGTTTTTTGCCAGAGTTATTTTAAGGAATTTATTTTTCTTAAAAGTTCTTATTTCAACCGTTCTGATTATTCGTGATATTTCGCTTTTAAAGATAAAAAGAAATTTCTCCATTAAGGTTATTAATGAAATAAAAAGATTTGGAATATGAAGTTGTTTTAGACCTTTGTGGAGTTGAATGTCTGCAAAAACAATTAAACCCCACAAAAACACAAACGAATATTTAATTATTATTGATAAAAATACCCAAAATTTTTCTTGTAAATCGCTTGAATTTAAAAATGCCGTTAGAGATATAATTATAATAAAGGGGAAACCGATTGTTAATCTTTTTAATAAGGCAGTAAATTTTATTCTAAAATATAGAAATGAAAATGCAATTATAAATAAATGACTTAGATACAAATGAAAATTCTTTTCTGGAATCAATATTACTGAAACAATGAAAATAATGAATATAAGAATTTTTGTTCCTTCACTCATAATCTGTTTTAAACCTTTATACATTGCACAAAGTAAGTAGATGGTTTATTAATAATTACAATGTTTTTAAATCCACATTCTTTAAGGATTTTTTTCATAGTCGGCTCATCTGGAAGAACATCTTTACTTAAAACACCGCCCAAATTTTTATGAAATTCGTTTAATTCTTCTCTGCTCATAAGGTGAAGTATGTTTAATATTCCATTAGTTTGTAAAATTCTATGAAATTCTTTGACGGACGTTTTTTTATCGGCTATATGCGGGAAAACAGCAAGACATATAATTCTTGTAAATCTATTTTCTTTAAAGGGAAGTTTTTCAGCACATCCCTTAATAAATTTCGCCACACCTGAATAATTCTTCTTTTTGGCATTCAGTAACATTTTTATTGAAAAATCTAAACAATAAATTAATCCAACACTTTTTAGTTTTTTCTGAAGAAAGGGGATAAGTTTTCCAGTCCCACACCCAATGTCAAGAATCATTTCTTTTGAAGATATGTTCATTTCATCAACCATCTCTTCTATTTTTTTCTTATCCAAAAATAAACTATCCCATTCGTCGGCGACATTATCAAAGTATTTTATATGTTCTTCCATTTCTTTTTCTAAATATGATTAATAATAAAAATACTAAGTTTCATTGAAACGAAGGTATTTTTTTTCGATAATCTTTACTGCAAAAGGAACTACAACAACTATGAGAATAATTCCCGGAATACTTGAGATAAGTGCAGTAATGGTTAATATACCGGAAGGTAGTTTCAAAAGAGGCACAACCAATAAAATCATTGCTAAATAAATTGTTCTTGATAATAATAATGCAGTGACCAAACTTATCCAGACATTCCATTTTAATTTTCTGTAAAATATAGAAATACTTCCAGCAAGAAGAGATAACTCGATGGACATAATTGGTGCGATTGGTGGAAAAAATGGGGGCATTCCCGTAACCACAGCAGAAAATAAAGGAGTTATTAATCCAACAGAAAAAGCCACAGGTATAGATATTAAAAATCCAACTGTAGCAATTGGGATGAACATAGGTAAGAAAATCGAACCAAGTCCAATAAAATGGAAAAGTATGGGAAAAACAATTCCGAGAGCACTAAAAACTGCACCGATAGTTATGTCTTTTCCTTTAGAAGTCATAATATCAAATATTAATATTTTTGCAAATTCGTGTTACTAATTTTAAAAATATAACACTTTTTTTGAAAATTCCAAATGATTTTTTTAAAATAAATTATT
>CAZBIT010000093.1:0-7566 GCA_964491835.1 uncultured bacterium | reverse complement strand
TTTTAAATATATCAATATAACTACCTATCTCTTCAATCTTATGGGCGTCTGAACCAAGAGAAATTAATGGATTGTATTTCCTAAGCAAATTCTTTAAATCCTTTAAAATTGATAGATGATAAAATCCATTTAAATCGAAGGCAATATCATATTTATTACATTCTAGAATTATTTCTTCAAAAAAATTTAAAGGAAATTCATTGTAAGTTTGTAAAGACATACCCCCAGGATGACCTAATACATTGAATTTCTTATTCTTCAAAGCAGCTATAGACAATTCTAATTCTATCTCTTGACATATTTTTTTTTCAAATTGACTTGGATTGTACAGTTTTCTACCAATTGGAAATCGATGCACACTGCCAATTTTTATTTCTGCTTTTTTATGAATATCATTTGACACATCAATATCACCATTAAAGTTTTTAATTTTTGCTTCAAAGCCAACTAAAATTTCTATATTGCATTTTTTACTTGTCTCTTTAATATCATTATAATATTCCATGAAATATGTTGAACTTAACCTTATATGATCAGTAATAGCTATTTGATTTAAATTTAATTCTTTTGCTTTTTTAGCTATTTGGAATACAGTTTCTTCACCATCAGACCAAGTTGAATGAATATGTTTATCAGTAAATATATAATCTATATTTATATCATTATATCTTTTAAAAAAATTAAACATCGCAATATCAAGATTTATGATTTAATAAGAATTTCTTTCTTTAAAAAATTTTCTAAAACTTTTTTCTAATTAAATCATATTTTTTATAATTTTACAAATATAATATACATCATCTTTAGAGTTGAGTGTAGAACATGGTAAACATAATCCCTTGTTATAAATATAATAAGAATTTTTGTAATTTTCAATTTTATATAAATTATATGGAGGAAACTCAACAACTGGCATAAATGTTCTTCTTGTCTGAATACTCTTTTCCTTTAAATTATTCTGAAGTTTTTCTATATTAACATCTTTTTCAAATTTTATTGCTGTGAACCAGTATGAACTTTCTGCTTCTTTATATTCTTCTTGAAATTTTACAAACTCAAATTTTCCCAATTCTTCTCTATATAATTTATTAAATAATTTCTTTATTTTCAAGAATTCATTCAACCTCTTCATTTGAGCAAGTCCCAATGCTGATTCAATATTTGTCATTCTGTAATTAAATCCAATTTCAGTGTGATAATTATCGTTTAATTTATCTTTTGCCTGATTTACTAAAAATTTTATATGCTCCAAACTATTTTCATCATTTCCAATAATCATTCCACCACCACCCGTAGTAATTATTTTATTCCCATTAAAACTGAAACATCCAAAATCTCCAAATGTCCCTGTATATTTACTATTATACTTCGCACCTAAACTTTCAGTTGCAGCCTCAACCACATAAAGATTATATTTCTTTGCAATATCCATTATTTCATCCATATTACAAGGATTGCCATAAAGATGAACAGGAATTATAGCTTTTGTTTTTTTAGTAATATTTTTCTTAATTTCCTTAGGGTCTATATTCCAGGTATTTATATCAACGTCAACAAAAACAGGTTTTGCATTGACGTAAATTACAGGATTAACCGTTGCAACAAATGTAAGAACTGGAACTATTACCTCATCTCCTTTCCCAATGCCAAGTTCATACAATGCCATATGAATAGCGGATGTCCCACTCTGCGTAGAGACGGCATTTTTAACTTTTAAAAAGTTTGCGAACTTTTCTTCAAACTTTTCAACAAAAGGTCCCACCGTAGATACAAATCCATCATCAATGGCTTTTGTTAAATATTTTTTCTCGATTTCTCCAATATTTGGAGCATCCAAAAATACTTTATACATTGTAAATATCTGGTTTATAAAAATTAATATTTTCTCTGAACCATTTTATTGTATCTTTCAGACCATTTTGGAGAGAATAACTTTGACTCCATCCTAAGAGTTCTTTTGCCAATTTATTTTCTGCCCACAATCTTTCTACCTCACTTTTATCGGGTCTTTTCCTTTCCTCATCAGACATTAATTCAACATTTTCTCCCATTAATTTAGCAATATCATAAGCAAGTTTCTCAATAGAAATTTCAAAATTGGAACCAATGTTTACAGTTTTACCAAAAATGTTATCAGATTTTTCTGCAAGAACAAATCCCTTCACTGTATCTTTAACGTATGTAAAATCCCGTGTAGGATAAATCGTTCCAAGATTAATTCTTTTTTTACCGGATAAAATTTGAGTTATAATTGTAGGTATAATTGCTCTTGCCGATTGTCGTGGTCCATAAACATTGAACGGCCTCAGGATTATCACAGGAAGACCAAAACTTTTATAAAAAGACATTGCTAAATAATCTGCACCCGCCTTTGTTGCAGAATATGGCGACTGCGGATTAATTGGATGATTTTCGTCAATTGGCACGTATTGGGCTGTTCCATATACTTCACTTGTTGAAGTATGGATAAATTTTTCTACTCCATTTGTCAGTGATGCCTGTAATAAATTAAGAGTCCCCTTAATATTAACATCGACAAACGATTGCTGAACCTGATATGAGTATGGTATCGAAATCATCGCTGCTAAATGGAATAAAATTTTAATATCTTTTAAAGATTTCTGCACAAAATCAAAATCCCTGATATCACCATTTATTACTTCGATTTCGTTCTTTATATCAGAATATTCCAACCATCCCCAAAGGTTCTTAGAATTATACCTAACCATCGCTCTAACTTCATAGCCCTCATCAACCAATGCTTCGCATAAATGCGAACCTATAAATCCTCCTGCACCTGTAATTAATACTTTCATATTTTCTATTTTATTATTTTTACATAATTACAAACAATTTTAAAAACAATTATTCATTTAGTATCTCAAAAATCAATTATTAATAAACTTTAAATATTATCTTAAACATTTTTAGGCTTTTTATTTAAAAATTCCTTTATATTATCTACCACATAATAAATCTGTTCCTCTGTCAATTCCGGGAACATTGGTAAAGAGAGAATTTGAGAAGCATATTTCTCAGTTATTGGGAAATCACCATTCTTATATCCGAGATTTTTATAAGCTTTTTGGAGATGAATCGGAATTGGATAATGAATCCCACAATAGATATCCCTACTTTTCAAAAAATTAATCATTTCATCTCTATTAACTGTACGTATTACATATAAATGGTAAACATGCTTAAATTCTTCCTCCTCGATCGGTATAACTACATCAACATTGGCAAGGAGTTCATTATATAACCTGGCACACTTACGGCGTTTCTCATTCCAATCATCTAAATAGCCAAGTTTTACTAATAAAACTGTGGCTTGAATTGTATCTAATCTCGAGTTATAACCCTCAAAATCATGATAATACTTTTTAGATTGACCATAATCTCTCAACATTTTTAGTTTACTATATAAATGTTCATCATTCATAACAATCATTCCCCCATCTCCATAAGCACCGAGATTTTTTGCTGGATAAAAACTAAAGCAGTTTAAGTCCCCTATAGACCCAGCCCTTTTCCCATTATAACTGGCACCATGAGCCTGACAGGCATCTTCCACAACCTTTAGGTTATATTTCTTTGCTATTGTCGTAATAGAATCCATATCTGACATTTTCCCATAAAGATGGACCGGTATAATAGCTCTGGTTTTTGAAGTTACAGCATCTTTGATTTTACTTGGATCTATATTGTAGTTATCAGGCTCTATATCAACCAGAACAGGTTTAGCACCCGCTTTGGAAATTCCCAGAACTGTAGCAACAAAAGTGTTAGTTGCTGTGATTACTTCATCTCCCTCCCCAATCCTCAATGCTCTCAGAGACAAAAAGATTGCATCTGTACCTGAACCAACTCCTACACTATACCTTGTGCCACAGAATTCAGCAAACTTACATTCAAATTCATCAACCTGTTTCCCTAAAATGAAATTAGCATTCTCCATCACAGTCATCACGGCTCTATCAATCTCTTCTTTAATTGTTTCATATTGTACTTTCAAATCAACTAGATTCACTCTCATACGATTTACCTTAACTATTCACCTATTTTTTTATCTTTTTATACTAAATCTCAAATAAATAATTGGTCTAAGAATAGACCACCAGCTCACAATAGGAATCATTTTTGTATAACCTATTTTTTTCTCTTTCGGATAACTTTTCGTGACCGGTGCTTCTGTTACTTTAAACCCTAATTTAATAGCTTTATAAAGCAAATAAGGTTCTAATTCATATTTATTCAACCATTTTTGATTAATATTAATATCTTCATTTTTGAAAATAGATGTTCGAAATGCCCTAAATCCATTTGTACCATCAGTTATTGGATAACCTGTTAATATTTTAAATAACCAAGAATATAAATATGTAGTAACTCTTCTAAATAAAGGAACATTTACAATATTGCCACCTAGCATATATCTTGAACCCTGGACGAAATCAAATCCATCGTAAAGAATAGGCCTAAGAATCCTTCCTAACTCGGAAGGATTATCTTGGTTATCACCCCCCATTATAACAACGATATCATAACCCTTTTCAATAGCATATTCTATACCTCGACGTATTGCAGCTCCCACACCTAAATTTTGAGGCTGATTCAAAACTATTGCACCTGCTTCATATGCCTCTTTTTCAGTTTTGTCATTCGATCCATCATTTATAACAACTATTTCATTTATCCATTCAGAAGGAATCCTTGATACTGTTTTTCCTATTTTATTTTCTTCATTATAAGCCGGAATAACAGCAGCTATTTTTTCTGAAAAAGATTCATTCATGATTTTTTTCCTCGCAAAAACACATCCAGACCATCCTTATAAGGATTATCCACAATCCCAAAAGGACAGGAAAATTCATCTGTTTTTTTAATAATCCGTGCAGGATTGCCAGCAACAAAAGTTTGAGAAGGGACATCATTAATTACGTTTGCTCCAGCCCCGACTAAAGCATATTCCCCAATAGTTATCCGAGCCATTATAGTGGCATTGATGCCAATTCTTGCACCTCTCTTAATAGTAGGACCCTTCATACACAAGGTGCAAATCGGATGTAGGTCATTTGCAATCATAACCCCAGGCGCAAGAAAAACATCATCCTCTATTACTGTATACTGTGCAACATATACACCATTATGAATGCGAACACTGCTTCCTATTGTGCATCCATAATCAATTACCGAATTGCTCCAGATAGATAAATTATCACCTATTATATTTTGTT
This sequence comes from uncultured bacterium, assembly GCA_964491835.1. Classification (GTDB taxonomy): domain Bacteria; phylum SM23-31; class SM23-31; order JAUVVT01; family JAUVVT01; genus CAZBIT01. The sequence continues at coordinate 2,329 of CAZBIT010000093.1, read as the reverse complement.
CCCGTATTACAACGTTATGACCAGTATTAAGATATTTTCCTATTCGTGATCCACCATAAATTACAGTCCCACTCCGTAAATGGAAATAATCACCTATTACTAAAGTCAAATCCTCAATCTTCCTATCAGGTAAATAGCCCACAATCACATTAGGATCAGCGTAATATTTATCACCTAATTTCAAATATTTTTTAATATCAGGTGGTATGTACATAATTTTACATTAATTAATATTTTTCAATGCATTTTGAACTTTTTCTAACACTTCAACAACTTTATACCCACTTTCACCATCACAAATAGGTTTTATTCTCTTTTCGACACATTCGACAAAATGTATAGATTGCCCTCTCAGAGGTTCAGTTAAATTGATTTTTGGGCTGTTAATATCACCTTCTCTCGTAATTAAACGAAATTCTCCATAATTATCATAATATGGTTCTTTTAGCACCCCTTTGTCAAAAATCTTAATTGGTTCTTCATTATCCAAATCAGACCAAATTGCCATTTTTTTATCACCAACTACCGTTATTTGGCGAATTTTTTTAGGGTCTATCCAACTAACATGAATATTAGCAAGGATTTTGCCTGGAAATGATAATGAAATAAAGGCAACATCTTCTATTTTCGGTTGAAGAAAATCCTCCCCTTTTGCTATAACTCCAGTTGGGTAAGAATTACCAAGTAAATAAGAACAAATATATATATCATGAGACGCCAAATCATAAACGACATTAACATCGCTGCGAATTGGTCCTAAATTAGTTCGGGAACAATGGATATAGTATATTTTCCCCAACACTCCTTCTTGTATTAATTCATAGAGTTTCTGAATTCCTGCGTTAAACAAAAATACATGTCCCACCATTAAAATTCGATCATTCTTTTCAGATAATTTAACTAATTCTTTCGACTCATCTAAAGATATAGTTAATGGTTTTTCACATAACACATCTTTCTTGCTATTTAAAGCCTTTCTGGTAATATCAAAATGAGTTCCAGTAGGAGTGGCAACTACAACAGCATCTATTTCACTATCATTTAAAATATCATTATAGTCGGTAGTAGTTTGGATACCAGGAAACATAGTTCTCATTTTCACCAGCCGTTCTTCTTCCAGATCTGCACAGGATTTAACAGTAGCATTGGGAAGAGAATTAAAGTTTCTAATGTGGTTTGGCCCCCAGTGCCCGCATCCAATTAGACCGACCTTTACCATATTCACCTCCGAAAAGATTTGTTAAGTTCTTATTTTTAATTAATATTTTAGACCCTAAAATTTTATATCTCCCCTCTAACCTTTATTATCTCTGCAAATGAAGAAAAACAACTAATAACAAAATTTAAACTATTTCAAATTAGACGTTTGTTGCAACCTTCGATTCTATCTCTCCATCATCTATATTTATAGTAATTTTTATTGCCAGATAACTTATTAAGCATATAAGAACAATTATAACTGTTATCACTAAAATTTTAAACCAAATTCCACTATCTAAAATTCTTAAAACATTAGCAAACCATATATCGATAAAATCAACATTATGAAGAGGAATATAAGATATAATTTTTGAATTTCCAGCATCATATATAGGTATATAAAGATGATAGTCCCTTAATATATTTGTAAAAGCTGAAATTATTTGATAATAACCATTAATTATAGGAGAAAAATTAGGATTGTAAATTAACATATCAAAAGCAGGTTTCACATTATTACTACTATTAAAAAATTCCTGGAAAAGATGTTCCATTTGGGCACTATTTACTAAAATGCTTGGCAGCTGAAACAGAACACTCAGGCAAACAAGAAACTTGAATAAGATTCTGAATAATAGTCTATGAAAATTATTAATTAGTAAAAATCCTATAGGTAAAAATAGATAAGGTATTATTACAAATGAATATCTCGGTCCCCAGGAAAATCTTGCAACATAATTATAAACATTCGGAACGGTGGAATAAAAGAAAACGTTTACCAAGATAAAACCCGAAAACAGTAAGGATTCAAATAAGTAATTCTTAAAAAAGTATCTTATACTCCATAATATTAAAACAATAACAGGCATATATATTATTATACCTGTTCCCGAACTTAAAAAAAGCGTAAAAATATTAGCAATATAAGTTATGGGAGTAGCAAAAGAAAATGCAAGAAAAAAATGGTCTGCTTGAGGTCCAATATTAGTGTATTCACCATATCTTATAAAGTTATAGATAAAATATATTATAACCGCATTTAGTATCGGAAAAGAAAATAATGCTGCATTTCTTAAAAATTTAAAAATATTTTTATCCTTGAAAAAAATATATAAAAATAAAAATGGTA
>CAZBIT010000092.1:5261-7569 GCA_964491835.1 uncultured bacterium | reverse complement strand
TTAAATGATTCAAAGGGTGCTATTGAAAATGCACAGAATTGCTTGAAGTTTAGAAAGAATTTTACCCCTGCTTTTATGGAAATCGGAGATGCTTATAAACAACTGGGAGATGATAATAAAGCGATTGAATATTATTCAAAGGGATTAAATGATAGAATATATAGAAAACTTGCTGAGTATAAAATCGATATGATAAAAAATAAAGATAAATATGAACAATGACCCTTTCTATTTTGAATGTTTAAATTATGAGCCTGTTAATTCTATTTAACAGGTTTTTTATTTTATTTTTAAAATTATTATAACATAAGATTGTTGCACAGTTAAAATATTGTTATTCAAGAATTAATAACATAAGATTGTTGCACAATTAACATATAGTTTTTCTATTGATTTTGCTTTATAATTTTTATATCTTGAATGTTTAAAATATTTAATTAAATTTAAAAAAAATTTATATATGAAAAAATTAAAGATAACGTTAATTTTTATTTCAATCGTTTTTATTGTTTACATTATAAAAAATATATTTTTTGGAAGCAGGATTTCTGAGGAACAACAAATGAATTTAGCTTTATCGATTGATAGAGCTATTGAAGGGTGTTTGAAAGTTTATGATATTCAAGATAGTTGGATAAGAAGAAGTATTATTACACGTAAAGACAGTGATATAAATAAAAACGTAAAATTGATAAGAATTCCAAAGGATTTACCCTTTTCTATTTTAAATCTTGCCATAACGAAATCTGTCAGCGATTCTGGTGGGAAAATATTTACAGGTGAAGAAGTTTCAAAAAGCAATAGTTTGATTATTTCTGCTGGATATGATGATATTGTTATAGATAGTTTGGTTTTGATAAAAGATGGAAAATTAACGTATAAAAAGGGAAAGATAGCATTAATAATAGATGATTTTGGGAACGATAATAGTGAAGTAATTAAAGAATATTTGAGATTTCCTGAAAAAATTACGTTTGCAGTAATACCTGGTAATAAATATTCAAAAGAAATAGGGAAATTTGCTTTTGAAAATGGTTTTGAAGTAATAATACACCTTCCTATGGAATCGGACCAACCGCAGGAAAAAGGCGAGAGTATCGTATTAAAAGGGAAAATGGATAGAAAAAATGTTGAGAATATAATTAATCTATCTATAAAGGAACTTCCAATGGCAAGAGGCGTAAGTAATCATATGGGTTCAAAAACGACTGAGGACGCCGTATTGATGAAACTTTTGGCGGATGTTTTAAAGAGAAAGGGTTTTTATTTTATTGATTGTTTAACCTCAAATAAAAGTAAAGCGTTTGAAGTATTTAAAAAATCGAAAATGAGGGTTTTGAAAAGGGATGTTTTTCTGGATAATGAAGAAAATGAAAGTGTTATATTGTCTCAATTAAATGAACTTATGAAAATCGCAAAAGAAAATGGTAAGGCAGTTGGCATCGGTCATTCAACGAAAGGGATTACATTAAAAATACTTCAAGGAGAAATACCAAAGATGTATAAAAAGGGATTTGAGTTCGTATTTGCGTCTGAAATTTTATAAATTTAAATTGTTATAAATGAGAGAAGAGATATGATAAGATTATCAGTTAGTATTGACGATGTTGCCGCAGTAAGAGGGACAAGAGGAGGAAAAGAACCCGACCCTGTAACTGCTGCTGTTCTTGCAGAAACTGCAGGGGCGGATGGCATTATTTGCCATTTAAGAGAGGATAAGAAATATATAAAAGAAAGAGACCTTTTTATTTTGAAAGAGGTTATAAAGTCGCATTTTAATATTAAAATTGCTCCGATTGAGGAAATGTTAAAAATTGCTATGAAGGTTGCTCCGGATATGATTACATTTGTTCCAGAAACAAAGGATGATAAACCCTCAGAGGATGGGCTAAATGTGGGGATGTATTTTGACCGCATTGCCGATTTTACAGAAAGACTACACGCAAATAACATCATAGTTAGTTACTATATTGACCCTGAAATTGAGCTGCTTAAAAATTCTACTAAAGCAGGTGCTGATTATATTGAAATGAATACGAAAAAGTATGTTTCAGCTAAGGATTCTGATGAAGAAGAAGCTGAATTACATAAAATAATTTCGATTGCACAGGCAGGAAATAAACTTGGTCTTGGAATAGGCGCGGGTGGTGGATTAAATTATTACAATGTAGTGGATATTGCTAAAATTGAACAGGTCGAGGAACTGAATATAGGTCATTCCATAATTTCAAGAGGATTGATGGTCGGTGTTGATAGAGCGGTTAAGGATATGCTCCATTTAATCAGGTAATTTTTAAAAATTTTAATT
>CAZBIT010000092.1:0-5161 GCA_964491835.1 uncultured bacterium | reverse complement strand
TGTAAAAGTTTATTATTTTTATAATTTGAAAAGAAAAGAAATAATAATTGGTACTCGTGGAAGTAAACTTGCGTTGTGTCAGGCATATTTTATAAAAGATAAGATTGAAAAATTCATACTTGATATTCCAGTCAGAATTAAAATAATAAAAACTCAAGGAGATAAATATTTTGGTTCTCTTTCTAAGACATTTGGAAAGGGTGTATTCGTTAAAGAAATTGAACAAGAACTCATTAAAAATAATATAGATATAGCAGTACATAGTGTAAAAGACGTTCCAATGGAAATTCCATTAGAATTAGTTATTGGTGCAGTTCCTGAGAGAAGCGACCCCAGGGATGTTCTTATTTCGAAGGAAAATAAAAAATTAGCCAATTTACCAGAAAATTGCGTTATTGCTACTGGGAGTTTAAGAAGAAGGGTTCAGATTTTATCTTTAAGAAAGGACTTCAGTTTTATTGAAATTAGAGGTAATATCGACACAAGATTGAGAATATTTCATCAATTGAAAGCAGATGGAATGGTACTTGCGAAAGCGGGTTTGGAGAGAATGGATTTTTTGGATGAAATTTCGGAAATTATCTCAGAAGATATTTGTCTTCCTGCAGCAGGTCAAGGGGCACTTGGGATAGAAATTAGAAAGAATGATGAATATATGTTAAAAATTACGGAATACCTTAATCATAAAGATTCTGAAATTTCCGTAAATGCAGAAAGGGCATTTTTAAAACGGCTTGGGGGTGGTTGCCAAATACCCATTGGTGTTCTTGCTAAGGTAGTTGATAAAAAACTTATAATGAAGGGAATGCTTTCAAACTTAGATGGCAAAGAAATTATACGAGATGAAATTTTTGGAAACATATCTGACCCAGAAAATTATGGATTTCTTCTTGCAGAAAAAATATTAAATTGTGGTGGAGATAAAATAATTAAGGAATTATAATTTTTTTGAAAAATGTAATTTTTTTAATATGCAAAGACCTAAAGAAGGAAAGGTTTATCTTGTTGGGGCTGGGCCGGGTGACATCGGACTCATAACCGTTAAAGGATTAAACTGTATAAGGGAATCTGATGTTGTGGTATATGATAATCTTGCTAATGAACGTTTCCTGAAAGAAATGAAGAAAGGTGCAAAAAAGATATACGTCGGCAAAAAAATAGGGAATCATATATTAAGTCAGGAAGAAATAAATAAGTTACTCGTTGAAAATGCAAAAAAGGGGAAAATAATTACAAGGTTAAAAGGGGGCGACCCGTTCATTTTTGGAAGAGGTGGCGAAGAAGCCCTTTATTTAAGAAAAAATGGGATACAGTTTGAAGTTATTTCGGGAGTGACATCTGCGATTAGTGCTCCGACGTATGCGGGCATTCCAATAACTCATAGGGGATTAAGTTCATCCATTGCTATAGTAACAGGTCATGAAGACCCCAAGAAGGAGTTTTCGCAAGTCAAATGGGACAAAATTGCTTCTTGTTTTGACACTCTTATTATATTGATGGGTATGAAAAATATCTCTTTTATAACTGAAATTTTGATGAAAAATGGTCTTTCACCAGAGAAAGAAACCGCAGTTATACAGTGGGGAAGCACCCCTTCGCAGAAAACGGTTACTGGAAAATTAAAAGACATAAGTGCTATAGCAGAAAAAAGCGGTCTGGATTCTCCTTCGGTCATTGTAATTGGTGATGTTGTTTCATTAAGGGATGAGTTAAAATGGTTTGAGAAAAAACCACTGTTTGGAAAAAGGATTTTAATTACACGTCCAGAAAATCAAACCGCAGAGATTTCGAATCTTCTTTTAAATGAAGGTGCAGATGTGATAGAATTTCCATTAATAAAAACAGTCTTCCCATATACCTGGAAGTTTTTGGATAAAGCAATCAATAACGTAGAAAAATATGACTGGATTATATTTACAAGTGTTAATGGAGTAAAATATTTCTTTCATAGGTTCTTCAAGATTACGAAAGACATAAGAAGTCTGGGAGGTGTGAAAATATGTGCAATAGGTTCCGCTACTGCAAAAATGATTAAAGATTTTCATTTGAACGTTGAAATGGTTCCACGAAGATTTACTTCTTCTGCAATTATAAAAGAATTTTCAAAAATGAAATGGATAAAGAATAAACGTTTTCTTCTTCCAAGAGCAAATATTGTGGGAGAATCGCTTCCACAAGGACTAAAAAAACTTGGATGTCAGGTGGATGAAATAGAGGTTTATAGAACACTTCCTGTGAAAAGGTATAATTCCGATTATGTTGAAATGATAAAAAACGGGAAAGTGAATATAATAACATTCACGAGTTCTTCAACTGTTAGGAGTTTTATGGAAATGGCGAAAAAATATAATGTTCTTGGTAGTTTGTCTAATTTGAGTGTTGTAAGTATTGGTCCTGAGACGTCAAAAACCGCTCGAGAATATGGGTTAACAGTAGCATCAGAAGCAAAAATTAGCAATGTTAGCGGACTTTTTGAAGCAATAATGAGTTTAGATGATTAAAGAGAGAATGGTTGTATTATGCAGGGTGAGGTGTTCTTCACCTCACCATTTTCTGTTGTTGGGATGTTTATTTTACAACTTTTTCGGGGCGAAGGTGAAGGACACCTTCGCCAACTGAAAGAGAAAAAAATAGATAAAAAGGGAGATATAAATTATGGCGATTCAGAATCAGAAGATTGTCCCGGTGTATATTGAAGATGAGATGAAGGACTCATATATGGAATATTCTATGTCGGTAATTGTTTCTCGTGCTCTTCCCGACGTGAGAGATGGATTAAAACCAGTTCAAAGACGGATACTTTATGCAATGAACGAATTGGGTATGTTAAGCAATAGACCTTATAAAAAGAGTGCAAGAATTGTTGGAGAAGTTCTTGGTAAGTATCATCCTCATGGAGATATGGCTGTGTATGAAGCAATGGTTAGAATGGTTCAAGATTTTTCGCTGAGATATCCACTTATAAACGGGCAGGGTAACTTTGGCTCAATAGATGGTGACCCACCAGCTGCGATGAGATATACAGAAGCAAGACTTGCAAAAATATCCGAAGAAATGCTGAACGACATTGAAAAAAATACAGTTGATTTCATACCAAACTTTGATGCGTCACTGAAAGAGCCAGTAATTCTCCCGGCTACTTTCCCAAATTTGATAACTAATGGATGTTCAGGCATAGCAGTGGGTATGGCAACGAATATTCCCCCTCATAATTTAAGTGAAGTTGTTGAGGGATTAATTTCTTTAATAGATAAGCCAGAGATGGAAATCGAAGAGTTGATAAAGATTATTCCTGCTCCTGATTTCCCCACTGCTGGAATAATTTATGGCTATGAAGGGGTAAGGAATGCTTATTTAACGGGAAAAGGTAAAATTATCGTTAGAGCAAAAGCAAACATTGAAAAATTAAAAAGCGAAAAAGAAAATATTGTTATAGTTGAAATACCATTTCAGGTTAACAAGAGTGCTTTATTGGAGAAAATGGCGGAACTTGTTAAGGATAAAAAGATAGAAGGAATATACGATATAAGAGATGAATCTGACAGAGATGGATTAAGGATAGTTGTCGAACTCAAAAGAGACGTTCAAGCGGATGTTATTTTAAATCAGTTTTATAAACACACTCAAATGCAAGTGACTTTTGGTGTAATAATGTTAGCACTTGTCAAAGGTGCTCCAAGAATCCTGAATTTAAAGGATTTGTTATTGTATTTTATCGAACATTATCATAATGTTGTGTTTAAAAGAACGAAGTTTGACCTTGAAGATGCGGAAAAAAAGGCACATATATTGGAAGGACTGAAAATTGCTCTGGATAATATAGATGAGATTGTGGCGCTAATCAAGGCATCGAAAAACCCGCAGGTTGCAAAAGATGAACTTATGAAGAGGTTCAAACTTTCTGAAATTCAAGCAAAAGCTATTTTAGATATGCGACTCCAGAGATTAACTGGACTTGAAAGAGAAAAAATTGAAAGCGAATACCTTGAAATGATAAAACTTATTTCAAGGTTGAGAGCAATACTTGAAAGTCGTCCTATGAGAATGGAAATTATTAAAGAAGGATTAAAGGAACTTGATAAAAAATACGGAGATGAAAGAAGGACAGAAATTATAAAAGATTTTGCTGAATTCAGTTTAGAAGACATTATTGCAGAAGAGGATATGGTTATTACCATATCGCATTCAGGTTTCATAAAGAGGTTTCCCGTTAGTGGGTATAGAAAACAGCTCAGAGGTGGTAGAGGTTCAATGGGTGCTGTAATTAAAGAAGAAGATTTTGTAGAGCATCTTTTTGTCGCATCGACTCATCATTATATATTATTTTTTACGGATAAAGGTAGATGTTATGGTTTAAAGGTGCACGAACTTCCAGTGGGAGGGAAGGCAATTAAAGGAAGAGCAATTGTGAATCTCATAGAAAAAGAAAAAGATGAAAATGTCGCCGCTTTTGTGAGCGTGAAGGAATTTGATGACGGACACTTTATTATAATGTCAACTGAAAAGGGTACAATAAAAAAGACCCCTCTTTCTTCTTTTAAAAGTTTGAGAAAAAAAGGAGTTAACGCTATTACTATTAGGGAAGGAGATAGGTTGATAGAAACTAAAATTACTGATGGAACTCAGGATGTCATTCTTGGAACGTATTGCGGTCAGGCATTGAGATTTATGGAGTCGAATGTAAGAAGTATGGGAAAAACGGCATCAGGAGTTAGGGGAATTAGACTTTCTGAAAAAGATAGGGTAGTCGGTATGATTACCGCTAAGATTGGCGGCTCAATTCTCACAGTCACTGAAAAAGGTTATGGGAAAAGAAGTGATTTAAAGGATTACAGATTAACGAAAAGGGGTGGAAAAGGAATTAAAACGATAAAAACAACTGAAAAAACTGGTATGATGATTGCTATATTAGATGTCATTGATAATGATGACCTTATGATAATTACTGAAAATGGCGTTGTAATCAGGCAACATGTTAATGATATAAGAGTTATGGGTAGAAATACACAAGGAGTAAAACTTATAAAACTTGATAAAAATGACTTTATTGCAGACATTGCAAAAGTTGTCAGAGAAGAAGATGATAGAAGTTTACCTGAGGATAACGGCATCAAGGAAGACAAAGATTATTCAGAAAATAATGATGCAAACTATGAAGAAT
>CAZBIT010000091.1:3791-7578 GCA_964491835.1 uncultured bacterium | reverse complement strand
TTGAATGATTGGGTTGGAAGCAACGTTTTAATAATACCTGATATTAATGGAGATGGTTTATCAGATTTCGTGATAAGTGCACCCGGAAAGTATACTGAACGTCAGTATTCAGGCGTCGTATATATCTTTTATGGTGCTGACAGAAAAGGTAAGATTAAAGTTACAGAGGCAGATATAATTTTAAAAGGAGACCCGGTTGGAAGGAAGTTTGGTTCTTACGTTTCATCGATGGGTGATATTGACTTAGATGGCAAGACCGATTTAATTATAAGTCAACCAGGAGGTGAAGGAAATCCTGTAGGAATGAAAAATGAAGGTTCAGTATTTTTCTTTCTAACCAGTCGCTTAAAAGAGGAAGATAAAACTATATACGGATTTAAAATATCCGGGCCAAATCCAGATTCAAATTTTGGAAATTGTTTATCGTTAAATGATGTTGACGGTGATGGAGTTAAAGAGGTGATTATCTGTTCCCATTATGATAATCCAAACGGCGATAAAAGTGGTGCTGTATTTATATATCAATGGTTAATTAAAAGAGATAAAAGATAAAATTATTCCAAGATATTTTCAGAGTTTTAACTTCTATTAGGATTAAAGGATTTTTTAAAAATTCAGATAATTTTTAATCAAATTCACAATGTCATAGCGTTATCATTGAGGTGTTAAATGAATTACCAGAATATTTTGAGCAGAAATATATTGAAGATGCCTGAATCTCCCACACTTTCAGTAAATCAAAAGGCAAACGAACTTATAAAAAAAGGAGAGACGATAATAAACCTTTCAATTGGGGACCCGGATTTTGATGCCTTCCCACACGTGAAAGATGCTGCAATAAGGGCAATTAAGGAAATCCCGCAAAAATATACAAGTTCTTATGGGGATGTAGAATTGAGAAAGGCGGTTGCAATATGCTTTGAAAGAGATAATAAATTAAAATATGACCCAGAGAACCAAATAGTTATATCTCCAGGTCCTAAAAAATCGATTTATGATGTCATAACTGCGCTATTGAATCCAGGTGATGGTATTATTATCCCAAGACCATACTGGGAAGCATATTTTATACATGCTTTGTTTTGCTTTGCAGAACCTATCTTTATTGACTCTGATGAGAATTTAAGATTATTACCTGAATCTTTAGAAGAAACGATTAAGTGCAATCCGAATGTTAAAGTAGTCGTATTAAACTATCCCTGCAATCCAACAGGTGTTTCTTATAAAAAATCTGAATTGGAAAAGTTTGCGGAAATTATCGTTAAATACAATTTGATATTATTGTCAGATGAAATATATGATACATATTCTTATGAATTTGAGCATACAAGTATTGCAGGCATTGACAAAGAAATATATGATAGAACAATAACGGTCAATGGGGCATCGAAAAGATTTGCAATGACGGGCTGGAGGATAGGTTGGGCTGGAGGACCAACTGAAATAATGAAATTTGTGGCAAATGTTCAGGGGAATACAAGTTCCTGCGTAAACGTTACAGCACAAAAAGCCGTTGAAGCTGCAATTCTTGGAGACCAGAGTTTCGTTAAAAACTTGACTGAAACATTTAAAAAAAGAAGAGATATTATTGTAGAGAAAATTAATAATATTAAAGGTCTTAAATCAATTAAACCAGAAGGGGCGTTTTATATATTTCCATCTATTGAAGAATTTATCGGGTTAAGTAGCAATGGCAAATTCATTATGAATGATATTGATATGAGCGATTATTTATTGAACGAGGCGAAAGTTGCGACAATTCCCGGCTCGCTTATTGGAAAGAAAAATTATATAAGGTTTGCTTATGTAAGACCAAAAGAGACATTGATTCAGGCATTCGACCAGATAAAGTATGTTCTTGGAAAGTTGAGATAATTTAATTTTTTTTATTTATAAAATCTTTTAGAATGTGAATGTAGGGGCAATTCATGAATTGCCCCTACAATTTTATAATTCAATCATATCCATATATTTTACTATTGCACTTCAATTGTGGTAATTTATGAATTGCCCCTACAATAAATTTTTCTTTAAGATTCTTTAACATCTTTTCTACTTTTTATTATCAAAAGTCCTTCAGAAATTAGCCATAGTTCGAGGGCGAGAATAACAATCCCTAAAAATAAAAGAAGCCAATTTTGTGTGTAAATGTAATCTTTTATGTTTAAAATTAGAGTGGCGGTTGAGATGAGTGCAATCAGAATCATTGGAATGAGAGTGTAAATAATTGGTTTGCCTTTTTTGTAGAGATATACAGTTATAACAAGTAGTGCTAATCCACCGATTAACTGATTTGTTGCACCGAACAGGGGCCATAATATTAATCCGCCCTGACCACCTCCCTTTAACAGAGCAAGAGCAAGAGAAAGACCTGCTGCTATTCCAGATGCGAGGTATCTATTTTCCATAATTTTAATCTTGTATGATTTGCCGAGTTCTGAAATTATGTATCGTTGAATTCTGCAAGCAGTGTCGAGAGTCGTGGCGGCAAAAGCAATAATTAATACGCCTATAAAAGAAACGCCTAAATCTTCTGGAATTCCGAGCGCATTTAGAAATCTTGAACTGCCGGTTAAAAATGCTGAAAGTGTTGCACCCATACTATCTGCTTTGCCCCAGGATTCATAATGAGCCATCCAGTCAACTTTATTATTAAAGCCAGCAGAGACAGCAATAAGTGCTATTAACGCTAAACATCCTTCAACAATCATTGCACCGTATCCAATTGTCCTACCGTCAGTCATTTTCTTCATCTGTTTTGAAGTTGTTCCTGAACTGACTAAACTGTGGAATCCAGATATTGCTCCACATGCTATTGTTACAAATAAAAAGGGAATCATAAGTGGTGCTCCTCGAGGAGAAAGTTGAATGGCGGGTGCAACAATTTTAGGATTTAACAAAAATGTTCCTAAAAATAGTAAACTTATTCCAACCATCAATTGATGAGAATTAATATAGTCTCTTGGTTGAAGCAAAATCCAGACAGGCAAAACGGAAGCAAAAAAACAATATAGCATAAGGAGAATAATCCATATTTGTAACGGTGGAATCCCAAACATAGTTGGAATTATAAGGGGTGTTTTCAAACCTACCCAAATAAAAAAATAAAGAATAACAAGTGTTATTAAACTTGGAATGAAAATTTTTATTTTTCTCTTGTAAAATAAATATCCTAATACGACGGCAAAAATAATTTGTATATTTATTGGGAGAACGGTTGTTGGATATTTTACGAATAATGTTGCGATAATATAAGCGAAGACCGCTAATACAAGTAACAGAAGAAAAAATACTATAAATAGAAATAAAGTTCTTGCTCTTGGTTTTATAACATCAGAAGCGATGTTTCCAATTGATGAACCATCGTGTTTTACTGAAACTGCTAAAGCACCAAAATCATGCACCGCACCCATAAAAATGCTTCCCAATACAATCCATATTAGTGCAGGAACCCAACCCCATATAACCGCTATTGCAGGTCCTACTATGGGTGAGGCACCTGCTATTGAAGCAAAATGATGACCAAATAATATTGCCTTTTTTGTTGGTGCATAGTCAATATCGTCTTGAAATCTGTATGCAGGCGTGGGTTCATTTGTATTCATTTCAAATATTTTATTATTGAGAAACCTGCTATAATATCTAAATGAGAGATAAAAACAAAATAATGAGAATAGAATAACATATATCGCATTCATTTTTCCTCTTCGATTAGTCAAGTGTAAACATTTAATAGTTTTTTTATTTTATATTTTTAAATGCAAAAAGTCAAGTTATTTTTGATAAG
>CAZBIT010000091.1:0-3781 GCA_964491835.1 uncultured bacterium | reverse complement strand
CCTAAGGTTGTCCCTACATAATAAATTTAGATATTAATAATTGACTTTTAATTATATTTTTATTAATTTTTAAAAAATATATTTTATTTAATTCATTTATTAACAAAAAATTATGAATTTTATTAAAAGAAGATTTGCGGAATCATTTTTAATATTATTTTCATTACTTTTTAATTTAGAGATAATTTATGCTTCAAAATCTCCCGTTATTGGTAAAAAGGGAATGGTTGTTACTTCTCAAAAGATTGCATCAGAGATAGGAATGGACATTCTTAAAAAGGGTGGTAATGCGGTTGATGCTGCAGTTGCTGTTGGATACGCTCTTGCGGTTGTTTTTCCTTCCGCTGGGAATATTGGTGGTGGTGGATTTATGGTCATAAGAATGAATGATGGCACGGAAACTACAATGGATTTTAGGGAAATGGCACCTAATAAGGTGCACCCAAATATGTTCCTTGATGAAAAAGGAGATGTAATACCAAACCTAAGCACAATTGGATATTTATCCGCAGGCGTTCCTGGAACCGTTGCCGGTTTGTCTTTGGCACTTAATAAATATGGAACAATGCCCTTGAAACGGTTGATTCAACCTGCAATTGACCTCGCTAAAAAAGGATTTCCGATATATCAGGAACTTTGTAATGACATTATAAATAATAGAGATAGTTTTTTAAAATTCCCTTCAACTTCTTCTATTTTTCTTAAAGGAAAAGGTTTTTATGAAATCGGTGAAAGGTTTGTTCAAAAAGACCTTGCAAATTCCCTTTTACTTATTTCAAGATATGGGGAGAATGCCTTTTATAATGGGAAAATTGCCGATTTAATTGAAAAAGATATGAAGAAAAACGGTGGATTAATCACAAAAGAAGATTTGAAAAATTATAGAGCGATAGAGAGAACGCCGATTATTGGTTCTTATAGAGGATATAAAGTAATTTCTATGGGACTCCCAAGTTCTGGTGGAATTATATTAAATGAAATTCTAAATATTCTTGAGTTGTATGATTTACAAAAGATGGGACATAATTCTTCCGAGGCAATTCATATTATTACTGAAGCGGAGAGAAGGGCTTTTGCGGATAGAGCAAAATATCTCGGAGATATAGATTTCACTTCTGTTCCTGTGAAAGAGTTGATTTCAAAAGAATATGCTAAAAAGTTGAATTTATCAATAGAGAATAATAAAGCATCATCAAGTGATGATATAAGTAATGGAATAAAATACCCATTTGAAGGAGAACACACTACTCATTATTCAATAGTTGATAAGTTTGGCAATGCTGTTTCGTGCACATATACGATTAACAATTGGTTTGGTTCGATGGCTGTTGTTGATGGTGCTGGATTTTTATTGAATGACGAGATGGACGATTTTGCTATAAAACCAGATTATCCAAATTTATCAGGGCTTACAGGAGGCAATGCAAATTCAATTCAACCGTATAAAAGAATGCTCAGTTCTATGACCCCAACAATTATTACGAAAGATGACAAGTTATTTATGGTTACGGGTTCTCCGGGAGGTTCAAGAATTATTACGACTGTTCTTCAAATAATTATTAATGTAATTGATTATAAAATGAATATTAAGGAAGCAGTCGATGCTCCAAGAGTTCATCATCAGTGGAAACCTGACATCATATACTATGAACCTTATGCACTTCCAAATGATGTGATATATAATCTTGAAAAAATGGGACATAAACTTGATAAAAGGGATTATATGGGAGATGCAAATAGCATTTTATTTGATTCTGAAAATAAGATAATATATGGTGCTGGGGATTCAAGGACCAACAGCGTAGCAATTGGATATTAATATTTTAAAATAATTATTATAAAACTTTATAATAAAGATAAATGCGATGAACAAAAATAATAATAAAATTGTTATATTTATAACGGCAAGTTCAAAATCCGAGGCAGAAAAGATTGCTGAAGCCCTTGTGAAAGAACGACTTTCTGCTTGTTGTAATATTATAGATTCTGTTAGTTCTTTCTTTTGGTGGGAAGAAAAAGTAAACAAAGAAAGTGAAGTACTTATAATTGTTAAAAGTTCATCTGAATTATTCGATGAGATTATGAAGAAAGTGAAGGAACTTCATAGTTATAAAGTGCCCGAAATTATCGCATTACCAATAATATCCGGTTCAGAGGACTATCTGAATTGGATAGAAAAAGAAATTAAGTCAGGGAGAAAAAAATAAATGTCAAATAAAGCTTTAATTGTGGTAGATATGTTGAAAGATTTTATTGAAAAGGATGGTACTTTATTTTGTGGCGTTAAATCAAGGGAAATTATACCTTTTTTACGGAAAAGAATAGAAGAAGTCAGGAATAATAGAGGAACAATAATTTTTTTACAGGATAATCATAAAGATGATGACCTTGAATTTAAGATGTTCCCTAAACATTGCGTAAAAGGCACAAGAGGTGCTGAAATTATTGATGAGTTAAGTGTAAAAGAAAATGATATAATAATTTCAAAAACAAGATATAGTGGTTTTTATGACACAAATCTTGATAAAGTATTAAAAGATAAGAAGATAGAAGAAGTTGAAGTTGTTGGAGTATGCACATCTATTTGCGTTATGGATACTGTTGGTGATTTAAGAAATAGAGATTATCCTGTAATTGTCCGAAAAGATGGAGTTGCAGATTTTGACGAGGAAGCACATCTTTTTTCTTTAAAACGTATGGAAAAAATATATGGTGCAAAAGTATTATAATCACAAAGATTATAATTCATTAAAATTTGGGCATCCTTTAGAAAAGATAAGAAGTGGCTGGTATTCTGATAAATATTTTGTTCGCACTAAGGAAATATTTTCATTTTTGAATCGTCATCCTATCGTGATAATGCAGATTTTTACGAAAAAGAGAGGTATTTTTTGTGGAGGAATTGAATCTGCAAGAGTTATTAGAGAATGCAGTGATGATGGAAAAAGTTTGATAATTAAAGGGCTTGGAGAAGGTGAAAAGTTTAGACCTTGGGAAACGGTTATGACTATTGAGGGTGATTACCAAAAGTTTGCTCATCTTGAAACCGTTTATCTCGGAATATTGGCAAGGTGTTCGTCTGTTGCGACCAACGTGAGAAAAGTAGTTTCTGCTGCTTCTGGGAAACCAGTCCTGTTTTTCTCTGCACGTTTTGACCATTATCTTGTTCAGGAAATTGATGGATATTCCGCTTTTGTTGGTGGTGTCTCCGGTGTATCAACCGATGCAAATGGATTTATTTTTAACAAAGAAGGAACTGGAACTATTCCACACGGATTAATTGCCGCATTTGATGGAAATACTGAAAAAGCTTCTGTTGCTTTTGATAAATATGTTTCTGAAGATGTTAAAAGGATTGCCCTTGTAGATTTTGATAACAATTGTGTTGAAACTTCACTAAAAGTTGCAAGAAAACTCAAGAAAAAACTCTTTGCGGTTCGACTTGATACCGCTGAAAATATTGTCGATTTTTCATTACAGAAAAAAGGGATAAGTAAAGAAGGGGTCTGTGAAGAACTTGTTTGGGAAGTAAGAAAAGCGTTGGATAAAGAGGGGTTTGATTATGTTAAAATCGTAATAAGTGGAGGATTTACACCAACTAAAATAAGGAGATTCGTAAAATCTAATGTTCCTTTTGACATTGTAGGAGTTGGCTCATATTTTTACAGAAATAGAATAGATTTTACCGCTGATATAGTTATGGTTGAGGGACTACCGATTGCTAAAGTAGGGAGAAAATATAATCCAAATCCGAGATTAACGTAAATTGAATGATATCTTT
>CAZBIT010000090.1:0-7671 GCA_964491835.1 uncultured bacterium | reverse complement strand
ATTCACGTTTATTAACTACAAACCTTATTTTTCTATAGGAATACATTTTAAAAGAAGATGATTTTCAAAAGATTGATTGATAACAGAATTAGGACCTTTCACTTTTCCCAATGACTTATCATTTTCATAATCATATAATTCATAAGTTTTTTTATCAAGTCCACGAATTTGAATCTTTCCATTCCACGATTTTGCAAAAAATGCATAATACATAACATCATCTTTCTTAACTGCATGCCCTTCGGGTTTATCGTATCCTATATCATAAAGATTTTGATATTCCCCTTTACTTATCATCTCTTTATTATATATATCGACATATTTTTTCCAATATTTCTCTTTTTCTGCATCGAGTAATATTCTCTTTCCTCTTCCCGATTTTGGAGGATTGGGCCACGTAAATTTAGTTCCAATAACTCCACCAATACCCATAGTTGAAGCAAAATCATTTCCTCCATCACTTAATTCAACATGGTCACCAAAATAAGGAGTATTTGGACCCATAAGTGCTTTAAAAACTTTTCCTCTATGTCTGATTTGCCAGGAACTTCTCGGGTCTGAAGCAACCGGCTGGTCATTACTACGCATATTAAAAAATGATGCCATAGTTCCACAAGGGCATAATTCAATTACACAGCCAGGTTTAAGCGATTTCGCTTTCTCAAACATTTCTCGAAAAACCGCTGCGGTTTTTTCACAGGATTCATAAGGAGATTTATGGTTATGTGCTGGGTTATAACAAGGAGGAACAAGATTTAAGCACTGACCGTCAATCTTTAATCCATCATAGCCCCAATCTTCTATGAATCTTCTTACAAGTTCAACCTGATAATCTTCAACCTCCTTAAAGGCGGGACATAAATAAAATGAATTCCACCAGGATATTCTACATTTATTACCATCTTTATCAAGAACGAACCAATCAGGATGCTTTTTTTCAATATTGCTTCCGGGATGTGCATCAAAAGGAACATACCAGAGTTGAGATAACATACCCATCTCTCTGACTTTATTGGTAAAAGCTTTCATATCGTTTACACCTTTTGGAAATTTTTCTTTTATCGGCAGCCAGTCGCCATTTTTCGTCTGCCAACCATCATCAAGAACAGCCAACTTAAATCCCAATTCCTTAACCTTTGGCAATGCACCATATATTTCGTCCATTACAAATTCTCTCTGGTACCCCCACCCACACCATAAAGCATCATAAGAACCATCAGAAAATTTATTAAATGTCAACCCTTCCTTTTGCATTAACGTAGAATAAATCCTCAATCCATTACAACCATCCCCACTATGAACTAAAACCATTGTTCTAATCGTTTGATATTCTCCTTGAGGAGATAAACTATCATTCTCCGGTTTAATAACAATTCCAATTCTTACGTTCTTATCAGATTGAATCTTAACGGGCAAACTTGCTGGCTTAAAAACGGGTTCAATGTGTGCAACAGCCATTCCCATCTTTCTATTCCATAAATCAGTTACTGGAGTTCCTCCACCATAATCGCGTGAATTCATACCCTGAAAATTTTCCTGTGAAAAATTATCAACTATGGGAACAATCCAATCGGGTCTTCTTGAATATGAGCCCCCCTGAAATGACCAGAAATCAAAAGAACTTGATACATCACCAGTAAAAGTGGAATTTAAACGATAAGTTTCACTGTAAACACTATCTATTTTCAATTCTTTTGAAGAATCCAAATTTTTATAAATTGCAGAAGTAACAGCAACGTTCGGATAATCATTATAAAGCTCAACAGTTAATCTTTTCTCGATTTTCATTCCCTCGGGTCCATTTGCTATTCCTTTTAGAACAACTCTTTTACCAATTCCAAAATCCCCTTTGATATCGGAAAATTCGATATTTTTGTAATCAACGTCAAAATCCTTCACTTCCTGACCATTTACCATAATATAATGAGATGGCACTGAAAGATTTTCATTAGCAACGGCATTATTTATTGACAATTTCTTCCTACCTTTTTTGTAAAATACCTTACAATACATCTTATTGTCAAACTTTAAAATTATCTCGGTATTTTGAAACGATACTTCCTTACCCTCTTTTGGAAATAACTTAATTTGATTATCAGATTTAACGCAATCTAATAAATAAATTGAACAAATTACTAAAACTATGAATAAATATGCTTTTTTCATCTTATTTCTCCTTTAATAAATATTAAACTCTATTAAAAAGATAATTAAATAATAAACTAATCACTATCAAACCAATCCCAAAAATTTTCATTAATAAGATCTTCAAGCGAATTTACAATTCTATCAGCATCGACAAGGTCATCTGTTAAATTAAAAGGTGTCTTTAATGCCACTATTTTACAACCAGCAGACCTCGCAGATTCAATACCAATTTTAGAATCTTCAATAGCAAGACATTCCTTAGAGGTTAAATTTAATTTATCTACCGCAAATAAATAAAGGTCAGGATAGGGCTTTCTTCTTTTGACATCGTCTCCTGTTGCAATTACATCAAAAAACTCATACACAGATTTTTCAATGTCAAGATTTCTGAAAACGCTATCAAGAACTATTTCCACCATCCTTCTTTTTGAAGATGAGCAAATCCCGAATTTAACCTTTCTCTTTTCCCCCCACGAAAGAATGTCTCCAAATCCTGGATTAGGTTCTATCGTATTTTTTTCTAAAAGTAAATAATATTCATCATTTCTCTTTTTTGTATATTCGTCTATATCTATATCAATTTGAAAATCGTTTTTTATTTTAATAAGGTTATCTTTTACAGTGAATCCAATAAGGCTCTTTTGATACTCTGGCGTAAAATTGATATTAAAATTTGCAAAAGTTCTTTGAAAAGCCTTCATATGAATGGATTCTGTCTCTGCAACGACTCCATCTAAATCAAAAATAATTGCCTTTAACACTTGATACTTTCAGATATTAAAATCATACATTAACTTTATTAAAACTCAAAGTTGAGTGACTTGGAAGTTCTCCAACCAATGGCTTAATATAATCGACGAATGCTTTGGTAACCATATTACCAGTTGAAGAAATAAATTCATCTGGCATCGGTTTGGATGAAAATGCTACCTTTTCGAGTTCGATTGTCCCAATTGAACAATGATATTTAGGAGAATCATCCCTTATTAGAGTGACCATAAGACCGCTCTTCCCGCTAACAGCCAATTTAACCGCTTCAACGCCACAACGATACGCTTCGTCAACGTCAACCGTCGATACCCTGTCATCAGCACACATTTGAAGCGACTCTACGACTTGAAACTCACCCCTAAACCCAAATTTGTTACAAGCCATCCTATGAAGAACCATCGCAGAAGAAACTCCCCCCATTGCTCCAAATTCTATGTTACTAAATTTATCTTTCGTAGTAGAAGCAGTTACAGGAGTTTTATCAGCATAAGAAATCCCTTCACCAATCGCTATCGACACCCATCCATAATCTTTATGGCATCTTTCCACATCAGAAAGAAACTTTTCATCTTCAAATGGTCTTTCGGGAATATAAATAAGATGAGGCGGGTCATCCTCATTTTCTTTTCCAGCGATAGAAGATGCAGCAAGCCAACCCGCATCTCTACCAACTGCCTGGTAAATGACGATTTGGTCAACTTTTTGCATATCTCTGGCAAGTATCCCACCCTGTTTTACAGATATTGCCACATACCTCGCTGCGCTTGGAAACCCTGGTGTATGGTCAGTTCCAAAAAGGTCATTATCAACCGTCTTTGGAACACCCACACCAATCAATTCATAATTGTTTTCTTTACAATATTTTTCAACTCGATGAATTGTATCCATCGTATCATTGCCACCAATAAGAAAAATATATCTAATATTGTATTTTTTCAATACTTTTAAAATAGGTTCAAAATCTTTATCTTTTAGTTTATATCTACAAGAACCAAGCGCAGAAGAAGGCGTTCTGCGAAGCCCAGCGATAGTTTCTGAACTTTCTTTTTTCAGGTCCATTATATTTTCTTTCATAAAACCTTCAATACCCCATCGCATACCAAAAACGCCTGTTATAAAATTATACTTTGAAGCTTCATTCAAAACACCAACAAGACTATTATTTATTACAGCGGTCGGACCTCCAGATTGCCCAATGACTGCATTGCCTTTTAACATATAACAACTCTCCTTTCATATAAACTATCCTGCTATAATTTTAAATTCTTTTTTCTTTTTAAATAGTGGTCTATCATAAATTTTAACTCCTTTAACAACCCTTGATATAATTCCTGCCTCTGATGGTGAATCGGGTTTCAGTTTATAATATAAGGATTTGAAAAGTCCCATAGTTTGACCAACAATTACATAAACTGGCGTAAGAAAATCGTCTGGAATACTATCTTTCTTATGTTCAATCACTACGTCACACATTGAATTTAATTTCTTATCTGTTTTTTTACATATTGCAATTTTCTTCAAACCTATTCCCTTTTCTTTCACTTCATTAATGAGGTCCATCTCATATTTTCGAGTGAAGGTATCCTCGGAAAGCAAGTAAACAACGACGGTTTTTTCATCAATCACTGCTTCCGGCCCGTGTCTGAGACCCAAAAACGAATCGTGTTTAGCAACGACCTTACCGCTCGTCAATTCCTGTAATTTTAAATGACATTCAGTTGCACATCCCTGGAGCGTATTCGAACCAAGAAAAACAGCCCTATTGAAATTTTCTTGACATAAAGAATTTATCTTATCGCTATGAGCATTCATCATATACTCACCCGCCTTCGCAACTTTCTCGATAATTTCAGCAGTCTTATTAAGTTCATTTATATTAGCAATGCACTGACCAGCAACAACCATACTTGAGAAAGATGAAGTCATAGCCAAACTCCGGTCATTCGTCTTTTCTGGAAGTAAAATCATCAACGAATCAACCGTTTTCCCCATCTTTGCAAGTTTACCATTTTTATTACAAGTAATCACGATATGTTTTATATCTGCACTTGACTCTTCAGCCAGTGTAAACGTTCCGATACTTTCAGGTGAATTGCCTGAACGGGCAAAATGAACCAAAAAATATTTTCTTCCCTTTTGAAAAGCCGCCTCTGGGTCAGTGATTATATCAGTCGTTGCAATTGCTTTTGTATCAAAACCAGAGACCTTATTAAACAAATTTACAAGTGATAAACCAATAAATGCAGATGTTCCTGCACCAGAGAGAATAAACTGTCTATCCTTTTGACCTTTAAGAAAATTTTTAATTCCCTTTTCTTGTTTCTTAATAACATTAAGGGTTTCCCTCCACATTTCAGGTTGTTGATATATCTCCAAAGGAGTAAACTCAACACCCTTTTTCTTTTTCATTTCACCACTTAGATTAATTAAATTAGTTAACGGATTCGCCATTATTGCCTCCTTTTATATTATTTTACGCCTAAAATTAACTAAAAAGATTATAATTTTAAATTAACATCATTCTTAATTTTATAAAGATTTTATTCTATGAGCTTCAACCAGAGACAAAGAAAAATCTCTAACATCAATTAAACTTACCGATGGAAC
Source organism: uncultured bacterium (assembly GCA_964491835.1). Classification (GTDB taxonomy): domain Bacteria; phylum SM23-31; class SM23-31; order JAUVVT01; family JAUVVT01; genus CAZBIT01. The sequence goes on along the minus strand of CAZBIT010000090.1, from coordinate 2,145 downwards.
ATTTCTTTCTTTTGCAATCGGTTCAGCGTCAGAACCTTTCAATGGAAAAAATAAAACGTCACCAAGCGTTTTTGGAATATCAGATTTTTTGTCTCCAATTATTGATACCATAAATGGTTTATTTCCAAATGCCTCTCTCCCAAACTCCCGCAACCCAGAATCTTTTGAATAATTCCCCTTTTCCGCCTCTTTGGAAATTAAATCAACCCCATGGTCTTCATAAGCAATCGAACTTCTTCCCGTTTCTTTTTCTGCAATCTTTGCAAATTCTTTCACCTTTTCAAAACTAAAATCAGGTTTATCTTTAGGGTCGATTTTTATTGAAATTTTTTTACCTGCTTCTTTTTTCACTCTAACACTAATTAAAGGATGAACTTTAAATAATGTTTCAGCAATCCCTTTAAGATTTTCAGGTTTATTTTCAAAAATAATTTTTTCTTCTTTCTCTATCAGTTCAATCTTTGACTTTTCTTTTGCAGAATTAAAAATTTGTTTTATAGTTGGTCTTCTTCCTTTCACGAGTGGATGATTTAAAAGATTTCCATGTTCATCTGCCTCAACGCAAATCGCCCCGCTTCCGGGAGAATAATTCCCCTGAAATGCAACTTTCAGTTCTATTTCGGAAGCAAGTTTTAAAATCTGACACATAAAACTTAATCTTTCATCTTCGCGATAAGGATAAAGATACCTGAAATTCCCTTTCCTCTCGTAAACCATACCATATTCGCCAACAATCCCGATTTCGGGCATATTTAACTTATTTTTTCTGAAAAAATCCATAGTTGACAAATCCCATCCAGTCATAAGGGATACTTCGATGCCCGGAATATTCATCATATATTTTATGCACTCCGTTGCACCTTTAAAGGGTATTAAATCATTGTCATCAGTTGAAACAATCGGACCATTAACGTCAAGCCCAACCATAATATTCCCACTTAAATCAAGTTTAAGTTCATCCGCCTTATTAAGAATGTTTTTTACTATACTTTTAAGATAACTTTCCTCCAAAGGAATAAACTCTGCCAACTCTTTTGTTCTTTTTGAAAGTTCGATATTATAAGACAACATTCTGCCTCCTTAATATTGAAATATATTTTCCAAAAAACAGATAATTAGACAAAAAATGGTCTAACTGTAACACTTCTTCTATCTACTTTTTCAGGTAGTAGTTTCACAATACCCATTTTTTTGTCAAATGGTTCCTGCTCTTCGTGGTCGTCCATTCCCTGCCAGGGTTCAACACAAATAAAATTATACCCCGGCTCAGACCATAATCCCAAATGTGGAAATTCTTTAAAATCTACTTCTATTTTTATATTTGCTATAGGGTCATAAACTGTGCATACCCTGTTATTTGGGTCATCTATTTCAAGCATTATTGTCGCTTCAAGTTCTTTTTCCGTTCTTTTAAGTTCACCATCAAGTTTTATTTCGCTTGTCTCACCTGTTAAACGACAGTGTTCATTATTATGATATTTTCTATATGCGCCTTTTTTAAATAAAATTTGACATTCTTCTTTAGTCCCAAGTCCATCAATTATAGGTGTTTTGAATCCGGGATGCCAACCAAAACAATAATATATATCTTGACTCTTTTCAGTATTTGTAATAGAAAAAATCACCTTAAGATTATGACCAATAAGTTGATATTCAAGGTCTAATTGAAAGTTAAAAGGATAGAATTGCTTTGTTTCTTCATTTGCACTCAATCTATAATGTAAACTTGCTTTATTATCGGTATTTTGCTCAACAATAGAAAAAGTAGAGTGTCTCGCAAAACCGTGATATCCCCTGCTTGTAATGACTTTATCTTCAAGATAACTCTTATTATTTTTTATACCACCTACAATTGGGAACAAAATCGTTGCATGGTTTTTCCAGCCGGATTCAGGTTTTTCTGCCAAACCATCACGATAAAGAAGTGGAATTTCTTTTTTTCTGTTTTTATCATATATTCTGTAGCCAATAACCTCTCCACCGAAACGATTAATTAACACAGAAGATTTATCAGTCTCATTTATAAGTTTATCAATCTGAGACGAATTATCGATTATAACTGAATATAATGCCATATTGTATCTCCTTTAAAATATTTGATTTAAACGAAAACAATTCAAACGTTAAACTATATATAAAAAATTT
>CAZBIT010000089.1:0-7675 GCA_964491835.1 uncultured bacterium | reverse complement strand
AATTTGAAGAATAATTTTTATATCTATTTTTAAAATAAATTGGTCTCAATCACCGCTAAAAATTTTATATTATTTATTTTACTTTTTTCTCCTAATAAGAATTTTTAAGGTAAGATTTCAAAATTAGGTTTTATTATCTACTTTTGTAAATTTGGTTTCAATATAGAAGAGTGCTTTATTTTTTCAATTGGTGGGAATTTTTACCTGTAACTTATCAATTTTAGTAGTTATATCACTTTAGAACAAATAATTTATTAATACGTTTTGTATTCCAAGTTTAATGCTTTTTGACACCTTATTGTTGTTATTTAAATCCGTTGTGGTTATAGAAAGATTATATATGCCAAATTTTGTAGCGCTCATATCAATTGCCAAGTTAATTTTTTCGTTTGGAGCAACGCCTTCATACTGATAAGAAGCAGTAATATCTTGTTTTCCCTCATCGATTCCTATTAATTGTCCTATGTTTGAAATAATTTTTGTTATTATGGGCTTTTGTTCTTCTGATTCTGCACTTATTTTGTATTCTACCATAAAGTTTGATTTGTGTTCAGGATTTACCGTGAGATTATACACTTCAAAATACACGTGCATAAGTTGATTTTTATGAAAAAGTCTTGCAGGATTGGGTATTATTTTTATTCCATTTTTTGAAAATTTAGAACTATCTGATACTGTATCTATAATAGAAGCAAGCACTATATCACTAATTTTCAATTCCCCCAATGGATATGAATCTATCTTCAATTCTTGTCTGTATGTTCCAGTGTTTTTTGAGTTATTTTCTTGAAATTCTATTGCAAAGTTATAAGAACCAGGGGTAATTTCTAATTGATTTTTTCCAATGATGTAAAAACTCTTAGTAGTGTCGAGTTTTGGGTGGAAATATAGTTTTTCTTTCGTTATCATTTTGTTTACTTCATTCCATTTATCATCGAAGAAGAAAATGCCACCAGTTAGAGTAGTAGTTTTATAATTTTTCTCAACGACAGGTTCAAGATCTTTAACAGGAATTGCATAATAAACTTCAAAAGACGATTTGCCATTTTCTCCTCTAAAACTTGCGGTATAATAACCGAAATTGAACTTTTTCCCTTGGAATTGTGGTATATATATTTCAGGTTTTTCAATATATACCTTTTCTGCGATTTCTGGGAATTGGACCTCTGGGAAACGCGTTCTTGCACCCAATCTGAAATCTCCTGTAAGGTAAAGGTCTTCGAAGGCAAACGTAAAACCATCATAATACCAGACCTCAGTGAGGTCCATATCTCTTTGCTCGAGTAGTTCCCCCTTTTCGGCTCTCATCCTCACTATTTCTCTTGGGGGTCCATATCGAATGTAAATTTTCCCTCTGTCCGTTTTCCAACCAGGGATTTTTTTACTTTCCACTTCAAACATTAAATTAGCATATGCCACTCTTGCGTAATGTTCCAATGTTCTTTCATTATATTCTGTCAAATATAGTGGATCTTTCTGTTTCCAGAATGTTTTATCAAAATCTGTTTTTTCTTCTGTATTCATAATTTTATATTTATCAATTTCGTTATGAGGAACAATGTAATCGATTGACTGGAATACCGCTTTTTCATCGGGTTTCATTAGTGATTCTGCCTTTTTGTATTCTCTATATGCAATGTCATCCTTACTTTTTAAATGATATCCAAATCCTAAAAAGAGATGTGCATCTTTATCATTGGGGTCGTTTTTTAGTATTTTTTCCTGGTATTCTATGAATTTGTCATACATTCCAACTTCGAGTGAAAGAAGGCTCAAGTTATGCAATGCCGATTTGTTATTAGGGTCTAATTTGAGCACTTCAGAAAATGTCATAACTGCGTTTGCAAAATCCTTTTGAACGTATTCAGTGAAATCGGTATATTTTCCAACGCTTTCGTTTTTTTCACTTAAAATGTTTTTTATCTCTCTTGTAGCGCTAACGTCTCCATAATTAAAAATGTAACTTAATAAGTCATCATCAATAAAGTTGAGAATACTTCCATCAGTTGAACTGACGCTTACCATATTTTTAAAATATTCCATCTCTTTTTTATATATCAGACCCAGGTTAAGATAAAGTTCAGTATTTTTTGGGTCTTGGGTTTTCAACCACTCAAATCTCTTTCTTGCATTATATCTAAATCCCTGTCTCAACATTAATTTTCCATAATGAAGTTTATAAGTTATTTTTTTAGTATCAAGTTCGGTCGCTCTTTTTAATGCTCTTTCGGCAAGGGTTCTTGCACGGACTGTTTCAAGTTCGATATAGGCAAGAGCAAGCTGGTCGTATGCCTCTGCAAATTTATCATCCACTTCAATTGCTTTTTGAAGATATTCTACTGCTAAATCAATATTGCCTTCTCTGTAATTTTCTATTCCTTTATTATATAATTCCATTGCAAACTTGTTATTACTTAAATCTATGGTCAAAGAGTCATCTTTTGAAACAGAGGATTGCATTCCAAAGATGTTTATAGAAAAATAGATAAAATATAAATTTATTAAAATAATTATGTTTATTAATTTTTTAACCATTTTCTTAACTCAAAATTTTTCAAATATAATTTAACCTTAAAGTAATACAAAAACAAGGCAAAAAATATTTAAAATTTTGTTTCTATTTGTCTAAAATATTTTAAATTATTAGTATCTCGTATAAAAATATATTGAAAGGATTAGGATACAGTATCGAGTAAATGTATTTTTAGTAAAAAATTGGTTTTTTTATTAAACTATCTGGATTTTTTGAAAAATCATTAAAACTGAGAATAAAAATCCTTGATTTTAGAAATTATTTTAATTAAATTAATTTTAATAAAATAAGAAATTATATGTAGAAAAGGAAGATTAATAAAATAATATTAGTCAAACTAAATTTTGATGGAGCATTTTCTAAAGATATAAAGATGATTTTTTAATTGGAGGATAATAGGCGTATCTATAAATGTTTCGATACGCCTTTTTTTTAGGGCGATTAGCTCAGATGGTTAGAGTACTTGCTTGACATGCAAGGGGTCACTGGTTCAAATCCAGTATCGCCCACTGTCGTAAAATTAGTTAAAATATGATAATTGTTGATTTGTGGGATTAAAGTGGAAGAAGCATTGGTTGCCGAAAATAAAATCAGTTTAAAAATTTCTAATGGGAAAGTTCTGAAATACGATGCTGGTGTGAAATCCATTGATATTCTTGATGATATTGATGGACGTTTATCTCAAGAAGCGGTTGCAGTAAAACTTAATGGGGAATTGATTGATTTGACAAAAGAATTAAACGAGAATGGTGAACTTGAAGTTATAACTGTTAACTCGCGGGAGGGTATGGAAATTTTTTGGCATACTTCATCGCATATTTTGGCACAAGCAGTGAAAAGGATTTTTCCAAAAGCAAAACTTGGATTTGGTCCTTCTATTGAAAATGGATTTTATTATGATATCGACTTTGGAACAAACTCTGAATTCAACGACCTTTCTCAAATTGAATCTGAAATGGAAAAAATAATAAAAGAAAATCTACCACTGAAAAGGGAAGTGATGGAAAAAGAAGATGCAGAAAAACTTTTTAAAAATTTAAATGAAGATTACAAAATTGAACATATTAATGAACTTGATGATGAGATAACGATATATAGACAAGGAGAATTTGTTGACCTTTGTAAAGGACCACATTTGCCTTTTACTGGGATGGTAAAAAATTTCAAACTATTAAGCATTGCTGGTGCATATTGGCGTGGTGATGAACGTAATCCGATGCTTAAAAGGATTTACGGTGTATCTTATCCTGATAAGGAAGGATTAGAAAAATATCTTCGGCTTATCGAAGAAGCAAAAGAAAGGGACCATCGTAAAATAGGTAAAGAACTTGACCTTTTCAGTTTTCACACGGAGGCACCGGGTTTCCCCTTCTGGCATCCAAAGGGTGTGATGATTTTTAATGAGGTTATTAATTACTGGCGTCAAGTCCACGAAAGAGAAAATTATTATGAAATAAAGACGCCGATTATTCTAAATAAGGAATTGTGGAAAAGAAGTGGGCATTGGAAAAATTATAGAGCGAATATGTATTTTACTCGGATTGATAATAATGGATATGCGGTCAAGCCGATGAACTGCCCCGGGGGATTATTATTGTTCAAAGAAAAAATGTGGTCTTATAAGGATTTTCCTGTAAAATTTGCAGAATTAGGATTGGTTCATAGACATGAGAAAGCAGGTGTTTTGCACGGTCTTTTTAGAGTTAGACAATTTACTCAGGATGATGCTCACGTTTTTTGTCTTTTTAATCAGGTCGAAGAAGAAGTTGCAAAAATTATTGATTTGGTTATAGAAATTTATTCGAATTTTGGCTTTTATGACTATATGATTGAATTATCAACAAGGCCTAAAAAATCGATAGGTTCTACGAGGGATTGGAAAATAGCGGAAGAATGTCTTGAAAATGCTCTGAAATCAAAAAATATTGACTATAAAATTAATAAGGGTGAAGGAGCATTTTATGGGCCAAAGATTGACTTTCACATAACGGACTGCTTAAAAAGAACCTGGCAATGTGGAACCATTCAGGTTGATTTTTCAATGCCAAAAAGATTTAATCTTGAATATGTTACTGAAACTGGTACAAAAAAGAAACCAGTTATGATTCATAGGGCGATTCTTGGGTCAATTGAGCGATTTGTTGGAGTATTAATTGAACATTATGGAGGTGATTTACCTTTATGGCTTGCACCTACACAAATTTTAATAATACCAGTAAGTGAAAGATTTCACGAATATGCCATAAGAATTGAAAATCTATTAAAAAACAATGGATTTAGGGTTAACAATGACATAAGAAATGAAAAGGTAGGATATAAGATTCGAGAAGGGGAACTCAGTAAAGTCAACTATATGTTGATTGTTGGTGAAAGAGAAGAAAAAGATGAAACAGTTTCTGTGAGAAAAAGAAAAAAGGGAGATTTAGGTGTAATGAAGTTGGTTGAATTTGTCGACACAATTAAAATGGAAAGGGATAATAGAAATTAATTACCCGAAAATTGCAATAGGATTTCTAAAATTATAGGAATGAATTAATTATTAAAGTAAAAATGGTGTTAATTGTGTAAGGGCAATTCATGAATTGTCCCTACATAAAGTAATAGAATATAAATATTTCTAATGCAATTTTCAGGTAATTAAACTAATTATTTAAGTATAATTTTAATAAAAAAAATATTGGTTGAATTAACAGGAGAATAGAAAATTATTAAAGAAAAAGGTATTAAAGTAAACGAACAAATAAGGTATCCACAAATAAGAGTTATTGGTTCAGATGGGGAGCAAGTTGGCGTAATGAAGGCATCCGAAGCTTTGGAAATTGCAAGAAAAGAAGAACTCGACCTTGTGGAAATTTCACCCAATGCTAATCCTCCCGTTTGTAAGGTTATGGATTTTGGTAAATTCAAATATATATTAAGTAAAAAAGAAAAGGATAGCAAAAAAAAGCAACATTCTGTTCATCTTAAAGAAATAAGATTGAGACCCAAAACTGAAAAGCATGACGTTGAGTTTAAATTAAAAAAGGCAAGAAAATTTGTAGAACAAGGAAATAAATTAAAAATAACAATTATGTTTAAGGGGAGAGAAATCGTATATCAAGAATTTGGGATGAATGTTATGAAAGAAATTGAAAATGCTCTCTCCGATATAGCAAAACTTGAATCACCAATTAAGAAAGAAGGTAAAAATCTTATAGGATATTTTGTAAAGAAGTAAATGTTGGAAGGAACAAAAGGAAATGCCAAAAATAAAAACAAAAAGTGGTGCAACAAAAAGATTTAAAAAAACTGCAACTGGAAAAATTAAGAGAAAAAAAGCTTATGCCAGTCATTTATTGACGAAAAAAGGTAAAAAAAGAAAAAGAAATTTACGAAAATCTACGTTAGTAGATTCGACTGAAGTTAAAAGAATAAAGAAAATGATATAAAATAATTTTTGTTTAAAACTTTTTTACAATTTAACCCTATGTTTTTACCATAGGGTTTATTACTTTATTAAACAGGATAAGGAGGATAAATAATGCCACGCGCACAAGGCAATGTACCTTCAAGAAGAAGAAAAAATAAACTACTCAAACTTGCAAGAGGGTACTATGGTGGAAGAAGTAAACTCATAAGAACAGCCAAAGACAGTGTAATGAAAGCACTGCAATATGCTTATAGGGATAGAAGAGCAAGAAAAAGGGATTTCAGAAGGTTATGGATTATAAGAATAAATGCAGCAGTAAGACAATATGGTTTATCTTACTCTACATTTATGAAAAAACTTAAAAGTTCAAACGTCGAAATAAATAGAAAGATGCTTGCAGAACTCGCAGTTAACAACCCTGATGCGTTTAAAAAAATAGTTGATTCTGTTGCGGTTTAGAAATAAGAAAATTTATTCTGAATCACCAGAATAAATGATAAAAAAGATACTATTATGTTAGAAATAGTCGAAGAGATTCTCAAAATAAAAAAAGAATTTGCAAAAGAATCCGAAATTATCAGTGATATTAAAGAATTTGAACAACTTCGGATTAAATACCTTGGAAGAAAGGGAATTATATCGTCCTATTTTAAACAATTAAGCAAGTTACCAAGCGAAAATATACCTTTTGTTGGAAAAGAACTTAATTCTTTAAAAAATTATATTGATTCTAAACTTTCTGAAATTCAAAAAAAATTTACTGTTATACAAAAAACAGAAGAAAAATTAGATATATCTCTTCCAGGTTTTAAGAGATTTTTAGGAAAAAAACATCCCATTACTAAGATTATGGAAGAAATACAATCGATATTTTCTTCTATGGGTTTTGATATAGCAGAGGGTCCGGATATTGAAACTGATTATTACAATTTTGAAGCCCTTAACATTCCTCCGGAACATCCTGCAAGGGAGGAGCACGATACCTTTTTCCTTATGAATGATATGCTTCTTCGTACACATACTTCTCCTGTTCAAATACGAGTAATGGAAAAAAAGAGACCGCCGATAAGGATTATTGCTCCGGGCAGAGTATTCAGGCGAGATACGCCTGATGCAACGCATTCACCAATTTTTACACAGGTAGAAGGGCTTTATGTAGATAAAAGCGTTACTTTTGGAGAATTAAAAGGGGTTATTCTTTCTTTTGCAAGAGCGATGTTTGGCAAAGATATGAGAATCAGATTTCGTCCAAGTTATTTTCAATTTACAGAACCAAGTGCCGAATATGATTTTTTGTGTATATTTTGTAAGGGAAAGGGTTGTAAGATTTGTAAATGGGTTGGTTGGGTTGAAATATCTGGTGCTGGTATGGTCGACCCAGAAGTTTTTAAATTCGTGAATATCGACCCTGAAATGTATTCGGGATTCGCTTTCGGAATGGGAGTTGAAAGAATTGCGATGTTTTGCTATCAGATTAATGATATCAGACTTTTTTATGAAAATGACATAAGGTTTTTAGACCAATTTTAATTCTTTATATTTTTATAATATTTATTTCCATAAGTTAATATAAATTAAGGTTAAAATTAAAATTGAAAATCTCATACAATTGGATAAGAGAATATGTAGAGTTTGACTGGTCTCCCGAAGAACTTGCCGGTAAGTTGATTATGGCTGGTCTTGAAGTAGAGGAAATTACCGAGGTGGTCCCTAAGTTTGAAAAGATTATAGTT
>CAZBIT010000088.1:0-7676 GCA_964491835.1 uncultured bacterium | reverse complement strand
TTCAGAGGAGTTTAGACAATATAAAATTTGAAAATATTGGTTATGTTAAAGGTGGTGGAACATCACCTGGTAATCTAGAGTATGAATTTACAGATAATAATCTAAAATCAAATAAATATTATTACAGACTAAACCAGATATATTTTGATGGCAGTTATGAATATTCAAAAGCAATTGTATTTGAAGTTCCTGCGCCAACAACACATAAACTGAACAGTGCTTATCCCAATCCTTTTAATTCTGGAACAGTAATAGGATTTGAAGTTGCACGACCTGACAATGTTTCGCTTAAAATATATGATATCAGTGGAAAAGAAATGACCAATCTGGTTAATGAATTTAAACCGTATGGTTATTATTCAGTAAAGTGGGATGGGAAAAACAGTTATGGAATACCCCTTTCAAGTGGTGTGTATATTTGTGTTTTGAGGATTGGTAAATTTATGAGTGCTAAGAAACTCACAATTGTGAAATAGAAGTTAAATATTGGTTTGTTATTATATTTTTAAGAATTTTTATGTATAGTAAATTATGAGGTGTTATTTGTGTTTGATGACTATAATGAATTAACTGTGAATCAACTTCTTGAATCGCCTCCCGAAGGTGAAGGAGTTTTAGTATCAGACATATTAAAAGCAGAAATTGAAGAAGAAAAGGAAGAACGGTTTTTTGATAAAGATTATCTGAGTCAAATAAGAAGAGATATTGCTTTAATCAAAAGTGAAAAGGAAGCCCTACCCGATGAGTTTAAGGCAAAACTCATTAAACCCAGACTTGCTTTTTTAAGAAGAATTTTAAAAATTCTTGTGGGATGGAAGGACTTCACTGTTGTGGCTCCTGGAATTGAAGAAGAATTAATTCTTGAATTAAGAGCAAGAAAATTTACGTTGGTTGAAACGCTTATCAAAGAACAAGAATTAATTGAAAAACAGATATTACCTAAGAAAATCGATGAAAAAATAACTACACCAAAAGAAGAAATTTCCCTCCCTTTCGCTTTTTTACATACCCGATTGAAAATCATTAATTGGCTTTTAAAATTCAGGAGAAAATATATTGGCAGTAATTATTATCTTAACATTGATATAGGAAGTGATTCAATAAAATATACCCATATAAAAAAGAATAATGGAAAATTAACGTTGGAATCTTATGGAGTTGAAAAGTTACATTATATTCCTGAGGATTCTGAAAATACAAGGAATGAAAAACTTAATAACGCCATTAAAAATCTTATTAAAAAAGAGTATTATGATATTTCAGAAACTATTGTAATAATTTCAGGCATTTCCAGAAATTTAAGAATAGAAAAGATTCCTAAAGTAGAAAAAAGGAACTGAAGAATTTGATTCTATTTAATATTAAGAAAAGTCGTTCTTCTGAAGATGAACAAGATATGGTTTTTGATTATCAGATTTTAGGAATTGAAGAAGATAAAGGAGTAGAAAAGTATGTTGTGTTAATAATAACGGCACCTTCGAAACAGATTAATTATTATGTTTCAATTCTTAGAGATAATGGAATCATTCCATCAAAAGTTACATTTTCAGAGATTGGACTCTGGGAATATGTTAAAAATTTTATGGCTGATTCTGTTTTAGAAGGAGGAATAATAATTGATATGGGTGCTTCGAATACGATGCTAATTTTTTACAATCAAGGTAAAATATCGTTTTTAAGGGATGTAAAATATGGGAGTCGAAATTTTACGGAATCGATTGTCGGAACTTACGTAACTCCACAATCCAAAATAGACGTTGATTTTGAACAGGCAGAAAACATAAAATATGATTTTGGGATTCCACCCTCAGATAATTATGCTCCTGCATTCAGAGGTATCACGTATTCACAATTGAATATCAAAATGAAACCCGCTCTTGGAAAATTTTTAGAAGAGTTAAAAAGGTCGATTAACTACTTTCATTCCAATTATCCCAATGTTGAACTCCATAAAATTATATTTTCTGGTGGTGGTGCTATGATGTTGCATCTTGAGGAATATATTACGCAAGAAATAGGTCTTGAAATTAAACACACTTCGTTATTCGATAAAATGAAAATCGGGAAAAACATAATAGATGGTTTTACTCTTTCAAGGGAATATCATAAACTTATAAATTCCGTAGGAATTGCACTGGAAGATGTTAAATATTTTAATTTTTTGCCCTCTGATTTGCGAGATTTAAGAAAAAAAGCAGTAACCAAATTATCTTTTGCTTTATCTGTTTTTGTTTGTTTATTAACAATATCCTTATTCACGCATAACACATTAAAAAGTTTTAAAGAGATTAAGAATAAATTAACCGAAATAAAAAACAAATGGGAAACAACAGATAATACAAAAAAGGAATTTGCAGTTCTTTTAAATGAGAAGGAAAATTTCGTAAAAGTAAAAAATGATTTGGAAGAGAAGGTAAATTATTTTTCCAAAAACCAAAAAACAGATACAATATTAAAATTAATAAGCAATCTAATCCCCCAATCCATTTCGTTGAATAGTATTAATTATTCAGAAGAGGAAAAAGAAAAAGTTAGATATATTGTAATGGAAGGGAATATAATCGATAAATCAAAAAGTATAGATGATATATTGTTTAATTTTTATTTAAGTCTGGAAAATTCCAAATATTTTTCAAAAATTGTAGTAAATAAAGAGAATAGCAAAGATTTAAAAGAATCAAGAAATATACCAGATTTTGTTATCACTTGTTATTTAAATTAATATTTAGTAAAATATATAATCATTAATGGAATAATAATTCTATCTGGTGAACCTGTTCTTTACCTTAGCCCATTGTTAGTAATGATATTAACAGTTAGCAAAATATTGAAAATATTTATATTATTATAGAGACGACTTGAATGCGTCTCTACCACTTCTGTCGTTCCCACGTCAGATATCCACTATGGACAAAAAGTGGGAATCCAGTATTTTATTTTGTTTAATTTCTGCTATGGATTCCCGTTTTCACGGGAATGACAACTATGGATGATAATATTTTTTAGTATTTATGAAACCCTATAAATAAAATCTGAAAAGAGAATGAAATTGAAATGTATAGAATGGATAAATGGGAAGGTAAGATTAATAGACCAAACTAAACTGCCAGAAAAACTTGAATATTTAGATATGGACGACCATCACCAATTATGTAGTGCTATAAAGGAATTGAAAATAAGAGGAGCTCCTGCCATAGGTATTGCGGGTGCATTTGGTGTCGTTCTTGGGATTCAGAAGATGAAAGATGAAAAGTTCAATCTTGGCAGTTATATTATTTCAGTTATAAATGACCTTAGTTCTACGAGACCAACCGCTAAAAATCTTTTTTGGGCTTTGGATAGAATGTATAAAAAACTTTCTTCTTTGAATAACGAACCAATGGAAAAAGTAAAAGAAGAAATTTTAAAAGAAGCAATGAATATATACGATGAGGATGTAGATATTTCTAAAAGAATAGGACAAAATGGAGAAAAACTTTTAAAAGACAATTGTTCCGTTCTTACGCATTGTAACACTGGATTTTTGGTGTCCGCTGGGATTGGGACTGCTCTGGGAATTGTTTATACCGCGTTTGAGCATGGGAAAAGGATTAAAGTTTATGCGGATGAAACCCGCCCATTAATGCAGGGTGCTCGATTAACGACTTGGGAACTGAAAAATAAGGGAATTGATGTTACGTTGATTTGCGATAATACTGCGTCATTCATAATGAAAAAAGGAATGGTAGATTGTGTAATTGTTGGTGCTGATAGGATTGTATCAAATGGCGATACCGCTAATAAAATTGGAACTTATAATTTAGCGGTGATTGCAGAAAAACATAATATACCTTTTTATGTTGCTGCACCATATTCAACGTTTGACTTTACTCTAAAATGTGGAGAAGAGATACCAATTGAAGAAAGAAATCCAGAAGAAATTTATATGAGTTTTGGGAAAAAAATTGCTCCAGAAGATATTAAAGTATTTAATCCTGCATTTGATGTTACGCCGAATCAGTTAATCACTGCTTTTATTACGGAGGAAGGAATTTTCTATCCACCTTATGGAAATTGGGGGAATTTAAAAAAATCTTGATTTAGAAAATATTTTAAGGTATATTTTAAAATATATATTTTCAATTTAAGGAGATAATAATATGAAAAAGATAATTTTAATTTTAACTTTTACTTCAATTTTCATCATTGCATTATTTATGTTGGGATGTGAATCAGCATATGTAAAGGGAGCAAAACTTTATATAGGACAAAGTAACTTTGAAAAAGCACGGGAACAGTTGAATAAAAATGCTGAAGTGTATCCAAATGACCCTGTATCTTATTACTGGCTTGGAATTATTGATGGACAGGATGGAAAGTGGGATAATATGCTGGAGGACTTTAAAAAGTGTTTGTCAATTAGTAATAAGTTTCAAAAAGAAATTGAAAATATGAAACAGCAGTATTTTAATGATTTTCTGAATCAGGGTGTTACCAAGTATAATGATGCCGTTAAATTGTTTAAAGATAGAAACGCTATTGAAGATTCTATAAGGAAAAGTTTGCCAGGTAATACCAATTATAATGATGCTGCTAAACTATTTAAAGACAAACAATTTAATGAAGAAGAAATAAAAAAGGTTTTACCGGGAATTACCAATTATAATGATATAAATAAATTATTTAAAGACCTGGGGTCTATTGAAGATGATGTAAAGAAAATTTTGAATCAGGTAATTGCAACTCAAGAGGTTGCATTGAAGATATATCCCACAAACGATAAGCCGGGAGAAGTTCTTTCAAGAGCATTTTTACTTTTGGGTGAGCGGGATAGAGCGAGAGAGGTGTTTGAAGGATTATTAAAGGATAATCCAAGTCATGAGGTTTCACTATCAATGCTGGGCACTATGTATTTTGAAGATGGTATAAATAAAAATGATAAAGAGTCATTAAAGAGAAGTGTTGAATTGAATGAAAAACTTGTTAGCTTTAGACCTGAAAGTCCAAAAGCTTTAAGGTCACTTGCTTTATCCTATTATCAATTAGGAGATACTTTAAAGGCACTAAGTGTTTTTCAAACTGCAATGAATAAAAACCCAAACGATATCGACCTTATTCTAAATTATGGTAAAATTCTTTACGAAACCGGTAAAAAGGAAGAAGCCGAATCATATTTTAAAAAATCGCTCGAAATTTCCCCAGATAACAAACCTGCTTTGAGAACCCTTGCACGGTTTTATGTAATAGATCTAAGAGATTTTATTAGAGGATTGGAAGTTTTAAATAGGTTAGTTCAACTTGAGACTGATAGTCCTGAGATCTGGGAACTAATTGGTATTTGCCAGGCAAACTTGCAAAATAAAGACGGAGCGGAAGAAGCATTTAAAAAAGCCGAATCTTTGAGGAAAACTACTCCATAAAATAGTTGAATTTGAAATCTGAATTTATTTTTTATTCAGTTTAATAAAAATATTTATTATTTTTTAAAAATATTAATTTCCATAATAACCCTGCAATAAATGCAGGGTTTTATATTTAAGAATGTCGAATTAAAAACCAAATAATATTAAATAAAAATAAAATAATTTTAATTTTTTATTGGTATAAATTTAATCTTTGTAATTCATCATTGCAGGAATAAATTTGGCAATTATTTACTTGACATTAATTAATTATTAATATAATTTTAGACAATAATATATTTATGCTTTATTAATCTTTTAATAAATGTAAAATTTTTATTATTAAGTTATTATGAAACTCGAAAATAAGAAAGAATTAAAGGAGCAGATTTTGCAAAAGGGGAATATACCCAAGCATATTGCTATAATAATGGATGGAAATGGCAGGTGGGCTAAAAAAAGAGGATTGCCAAGAATAGCAGGGCACAAAAAGGGTGTAGATTCTGTAAGGGAAATTGTAAAACTCTGTCCCGAACTTGGTGTTGAAGTTTTGACTCTTTACACATTTTCAATGGAAAATTGGAACAGGCCAAAAATTGAGATCTCCGCACTTATGAGTTTATTAATTAATACCATTAAAAATGAAATAAATGAATTAATGAAAAATAATGTTAAGGTTAATGTTATAGGCGTTCTCTCTAACCTACCAGAAGAAGCAAGGAAAGCAATGGAAGTAGGAATCGAAAGAACAAAAAATAATTCTGGCTTAATTTTGAATTTGGCATTAAGTTATTCCAGCAGGGTGGAAATAATCGATATGATAAAAAAAATTGCTGAAAAAATAAAAAACAATGAAATTGATATTGAGAGTATTAATGAAAGATTAATATCAGAAACGCTATATACGTCGGGTTTAAAAGACCCCGACCTTTTAATTAGAACAAGTGGTGTGTCTCGAATTAGTAATTTTCTTCTCTGGCAACTTGCTTATACGGAAATATATATTACAGACGTTTTATGGCCCGATTTCAGAACTCGGGAATTCTATAAAGCGATAATTGATTATCAAAACCGTGAAAGAAGATTCGGAATGGTTAGTGAACAACTTTCCAACACAAATTTGGGGACATAATACTTATTTCTTTTTATTCTTTTGTTTTCTTCCCAATTTTTTTTAGTAAAAAGTATCCATCCAATAAAAAGTTCGAAATGTGCTATAAATTGCTTATTACCTAATAGTCGTCCTTATAAAGAGCAGAAGAATACCTCACAAAAGGTGTAAAAAGAATAATTTTCTAACTATATTGTCAAGAAATAAGTATGGTGTCCCTGAATTTCATTTATTGAGGTTTCATAAGCTGTCCCACATTATCCCCGACAATCACATTCTCATCATGACCGCCGAGGTCCACCATGAGGTTGTTCAGTGCTCCATTGTTCAACGTGTTGTTTTTGATAATGGAATTTTTCAATCCTCCATATACAATACCTGAGGATGGAGAGAATTCGCCTCTACCACCATCGTCACGTCCCGCGCGAAGCGAGTTTCCGGTGAAAACAATACCGGAGGAGTTTTCAAATTTTATATGGGTGCTCGCATTGTTTTCTGCGGAAGTCCATTCCGGTTTGCCACTGCGATAGATCAAGTTTCCCGTTATGGATAAATCGTGAGAGTTTTCTAAAATGTTTATTGCCGGACCGCCGGAGCGGTCTATGTAGTTGCCGGTGATGTTATAGTTGTTTCCCCCTTTAATGATAATCCCGCCGGAGCGGTTCCATTCAATGCGGTTGCCGGTTAATGTGTTGCTGGCGTTTTCTTCAGTTGAAGCATACCCTGCGCCCTGGTTTCCTGAAAACCAGTTGTCCAGAATAAAGCCGTCCCAGCCCCGAACGTACAGTCCGTTTCCCACGCAATGCGACAACATGCAGCTCCGCACTCTGAAGCACCATATCCTGCTCAACCGAACTGCATCGCCTGAAAAACGGCTTATTCGGCATCGTTCGATAAGCGGGGTATCCTCCTCTTTCCCATAATCGGGCTTATCGACAAGTACGCCGTGAATGCCTGTTCCAAGCCTTCCGCCGTCAAGGCAAAGCCCGTTTATCGTTGCACCGAATGCCCCGGTAATGTTAATGAGACAGGTTGCTTTCACGTCGTTCAGGCGAAGAATTGAACCGCCGAAATTACGATAGGACAAAGTCGGATAGCCAATCATACCCACATGCGGAAAAAACTTAAGCGTTGAGGTCAAGAATGTTCCGTTGGGCACGAGTACTGTCGCAACCGTCTTGGCC
>CAZBIT010000087.1:0-7765 GCA_964491835.1 uncultured bacterium | reverse complement strand
AAGTAAATAATAGAGGATTTTAAGGAAAGATTATATATTAGATAAATTTATAGCCCACTTTGCGAACTGTTCTTATCATAGACCCATATTTCTCACCAATTTTCAACCTTATTCTCCTTATATGATTATCAACCGTTCTCGTCTCTTCATAAAAATCATATTTCCAAACTATACTCAATAATGAGTCCCGAGAATAAACTCTCCCACGGTTCGATACGAGCAATTTTAATAATTCAAACTCTTTATACGTTAGATTTATTGACGTATTATCGATTGTCACCTCAAAACTTATAGGATTAATAACAAGACCATCAACTTTAATCACGTTTTCATAAGTTACTGGTTTTTCCTTATGTAATGACCTTCTTAAACGAGTGTCAAGTTCTTGAATGCTTAAAGGTGCTAATAAAAAATCATCTATATCTAAAAGAAAATTATGCTTCTTCAATTTATCTTCAGATGTTATGACAAATATCACCGATTCTTTAATTCTATCAATAGTTAAAAGGCGATTAACCAATATTTCGCCTTCTTTAAGTAACGAATTCATATCAATTAAAATTACATCAGGTTTTTCCTTTATTAATTTCTCAATCCCTTGTCTATTATTAATGATAATAATTACTTCATAATTTAAATTTCTCAATTCATTATTAATTAAATCCCTTATAGCACCGCTATCGCTTATAAGTGCAATTTTAATCATTTTGATTTCTTATATAAGTCTTTTTTTGATTTCACAGAATTGTATTTATATCTATATTTATTAGTAACTGGAAGCCTTCTGTCCTTTCCAAATGCCTTTTGTGTAATTTTAATTCCTATCGGGCTTTGTCTTCGCTTGTATTCATTTACATCCACCATTGTTACAACCTTACTGACAATTTCTCTATCAAACCCCAATTCAACAATCTCATCTATACCCCTATCCTCTTCAACATACGCCTTCAAGACAGGGTCTAAAACTGGATAGGGTGGAAGTGAATCTGTGTCTTTTTGGCCAGGACTCAGTTCTGCTGTGGGCTCACGTTTCATAATACTTTCTGGTATCAATTGATACCCTGCCTTTTTATTTCTGTAGTTTGAAAGTTCATAAATCATAGTTTTGGAAATATCCTTAACAACCGCAAAACCGCCAGCAGTATCACCATATAATGTGCAGTATCCCACACTGATTTCACTTTTATTTCCTGTTGTAAGCACAAGCCAATTAAACCGATTAGCAAATGCCATCAGAATATTTCCTCTAATCCTTGCCTGTAAATTTTCCACTACAATTCTTTTTTCAGGTAAAGTTATAAAAGAAAGTTTTTCTTCATATTTTTTAAGAATATCGTCAATTTGAACCACGTAAAATTCGGATCCCAAATTTTTTGCAATCTTTTTCGAATCATTTATCGTTTCTTTTGAAGATATTTCAGATGGCATTGTTATGAGTGCAACATTTTCCTTACCAAGAGCATCCACTGCAATAACCGCACTTAAAGCAGAATCAATCCCGCCACTTACTCCAACAACTACTTTTTTGAAGTTATTCTTTTTCACATAATCTCGAACCCCTAATAAAAGTGCTTGATAAACTTCTTCAAGAGGTTTTTTATCAGGCGATATACCCCAAGTAATCGAAGGTCTTTTATCCTGAAATCTTCTTTTCGAAAGGATAAACTTCTCTATTTTATTCTTCTTTATATCTTCAATTTTCGATTTCCCATATGTTCCTACAATTAATCTATCGTCTAATACTTTAGTCAAATCAATATCTATAGCAAGGAAATCTTCTTTAAATTGTTTCGCCTTTGCTAAAAGATTACCCTTATGGTCAAAAACCATACTCCCACCATCAAAAACAAGTTCATCCTGCCCACCGACAAGATTTGTATAAACAACCGCAACTATATTATCAGAAGCCCTTGTAGAGAGCATTCTTTCACGAGTTTTTATCTTTCCAAAATGATATGGAGAAGATGAAATATTAATAATGAGTTCTGCACCCCCTTCCTGCACCTGAATTTCCGTTACATTACCAGGAATCCAAATATCTTCACAAATATTCACTCCAAAAATAATATCATTTATTTCAAATACAGAATAATCATTTCCAGATTTAAAATACCTCTTTTCATCGAAAACACCATAATTGGGTAAGTTTATTTTATTGTAAACTCCTTTTATTTTGCCATCTTGAATTACCGCTGAAGAATTGTAAAGAGCATCTTCTTTATTAACAAATCCAACAACGACTATAACTGATTTAGTTGCTTTTGTAACGACGTTTAAATATTTTAAATTATCAGTTATAAAATGTGGTTTTAGAAGTAAATCTTCCGGTGGATAACCTGATATGCTGAGTTCAGGGAAAACTACGATATCTGCTTTTATTTTTTCTGCTCTTCTGATATTTTTTATAATCTTTCGTGTATTCCCTTCAAGGTCTCCAATAGTAGTATTTATCTGGCACAATGCTAATCTTAATGATTTCATAATTTTATTTTAATAAAATTTATATTAATAGTCAATAGCAATAATTTTGACTTGATTGTTAAATAATAAATCATAAATTATTTAAAAAACATAATAAATATTGGTTTTATTTGAAAACCTTTTAAAATGACATTTACTATACAAGAGATTATTCTTCTAATATCAATAGGATGTGTTTCCGGGCTTTTAGGTGGTCTTCTTGGAATTGGAGGTGGTGTAATTTATGGACCCGTTACTCTCTTTATTTTAAAAGGATGGAATATTTCAGATAAAATAATACTTCCACTTACTTTCGGAACATCACTCTTTATCATAATATTTAGTTCTTTATCTGCGGTTATAAAATATCAATCTATGAAATGCATTTTATGGCGTCCAGTGCTTATAATGTCACTTTTTGGCATAATCGGCGCATATTTTGGTGCAACAGTTACCGTATATACGCCAAGGTGGATTCTACAAAGAATATATGGATTATTCCTCATTTTTGTCGCATATAGAATATCAAAAGAACTTAAATCAAATGAAGCAATAGAAAAAAAAGAAAAATTAATATATCTGATAATTTCGGGTATTATTATAGGGTTTGTATCTTCAATGTTTGGGGTTGGAGGAGGGGTAGTAAGTATCCCTATAATGATTCTTTTTTTAAAATATCCAATCAAAAAAATAGCGGGAACATCATCGGGAATAATCCTTTTTACATCAATTTCTGGTGTCATAAGATATATCTATCTCGGTTTAAAAAATTTAAACATTCCTTCTAATTCTATTGGTTTTGTCAACCTAAAGATTGCACTTCCATTAATGATTGGAGGAATACTCTGTGCTCCAATTGGAGCATATTTAAATAATAAAGTAAAAGTCCTAACTTTAAAAAAGATTTTCTCTTTATTCCTTGCAATTATTGGCATTACATTGATTTTTATGTAAAATTTTGCATAACATTATTAAAATAAAAGTATTATAAATACGATTTTCAAGATTAAGTTTCTAAAAGACACTTTATTTATATTATTGAACAAAAGAGGAATAATCCTTTAAAATAAAGCTAACCCAAGTTTAATAATAACAATATTATGTTTTTATTAAAATGTTTATTATTTGATAACCAAAAACGATAATAATTAAAACATTTTACTTTGGAACATTTTTAAAATCTATAAGTATAAGTTAGTCAAATTAATATATAACTCAATTCATCATTTTAATATAATTTAAAAATTCAATAGATATTTAATATGTCATTGAAAATTGGTATCGTTACTGAATATTATTTCCCTTTATTAGGTGGTATCACTGAAAATGTACACAATACCATGCAGTTATTAAAAAAGAGCGGATATGAAGTCAAAGTTATAACTTCCAATTACAATCAAAATGGCCTAGTTAGACATGATAATACAATCAATTACGATGGGCCTGATATAATCAGAATAGGACACAGTATCCCTATATATTCAAACGGATCTCTTGCACATATCACATTTGGAAGAAATCTGAAATTTAAAATACAATCTATCCTTAATGAAGAAAAATTCGATATTCTTCATATCCATTCACCAATTGTATTAACTCTCCCATATCTTAGCCTTATCGAAGCTAAATGCCATTGTGTTGGTACATTTCATACTTATTTTGATAGAAGCTTGATTTATTCATTGTTTAAGTCACAATTTCAAAAGAATCTGGATAAATTGGCTGGACAAATAGTAGTTTCGAGGTGTTGCATTGACGCTCTTCAGCGATACTTTAAAATTAACCCTCGGATTATTCCTAACGGTGTTGACACAGATTTATTTAATCCTATGGCTCAACCCATCGAGCGTTATAATGGAGATAAATTAAACCTACTCTTTTTAGGCAGGTTCGATCCACGCAACGGATTAGCTTTTATGATAAAGGTCTTTAAAATAATTAAGGAAAAATTTGCTAATGTCAGGTTAATAATAGCTGGTGATGGTCTTTTAAGATATTATTATAAAAAACTCGTCCCTAATGAACTATTATCAGATGTAATATTTGAAGGTGTTATATGGGGGACACGACCGAACTATTATTCTTCCTGTGATGTATTCTGCTCTCCTATAACAAAAGCCTCTTTTGGAATCACTCTATTAGAAGCTATGGCTTCTGGTAAGCCCATTGTTGCTACAGAGAATATGGGTTACAAAGAAATATTAAGTCCCGATGAAGGATTTCTTATTCCACAAAATGACCATAATGCTTTTGCAGAGGCAGTAATCTGTCTTCTAAGGAATAAAGAACTAAGAGTAAAAATGGGAGAAAACGGTAGAAAAAAGGCGCTCAGGTATTCATGGCCCAATGTATTTAGTGAAATTATGGATTACTATAAGGAAATATTCGGTAAATTATGATATTTAAAATTGTTTTAGCAGCAAACCTGATATCTTTTATACTATCTGGAATAGTATTTATTATCATTAGGATAATTTCCGGATGGTTTTCACTAGTTTATTTCATTATTATTTTTTTAATCACCGATGCATTTCTCATTTATGGTACATTTGAAAGAAAGTCTTTTATATTTGGAAAAACATTTTGGAAATCACAAAAGAGTGACATGGCAATATCAATAACATTCGACGATGGACCAAATGAACCCTATACATCACAAATATTAAACATTCTGGACACTTTTAATATCAAGGCAACTTTTTTTGTTATCGGTGAAAACGTTGAACTATATCCTGACATTGTCAGAAAAATAGCAAATAATGAGCATGAGATTGGAAATCATTCTTATAATCACGAAGTACTTCCACTTAAATCTCCTGCGTTTACTAAAAATCAGATAAGAAAAACATCTGACTTAATTGAAAAAGTTGCTGGTGTGCGTCCTGAATTATTTAGAGCACCGCATGGATGGAGAAATCCGTGGGTCAATCGGATTGCAAAAGAGGAAGGATGTACACCTGTTGCATGGACGCTTGGCGTATGGGACACAGACCATCCAGGAGTTGAAACAATTATAAATCGAACACTCGGTAAAATTCAAAGCGGATGTGTCCTTCTTTTACATGACGGCAGAGGAACCGAACAAAATCCTGATTCCAGTCAACTTGTCGAGGCACTCCCTATAATTATACAAAAATGCAAAGAAAAAGGGTATAGGTTTCTTAAACTATCAGAAATGATAAAAGGGTCGAGTAAAAGATGAAAAGTCGGTTGATAATTTTATTATTATTGATTCTAACATTAGGAATAATCATTTTACGTTCAGATATAAATAAAGCATGGAAGTATCTTTTAGAAGTAAGATGGGACTGGGTTTTTATCGTAATTCTTATCAATTTTTTTATAACTTTTTTAGAGGTTATCAGATGGAAACTAATTATATCCCCGATAAAAAAAATCGGTATTATGGAACTACTAACTGCATTTTTAATAGGTGTAGTCGGAAATATATTTATGCCTCTGAGGATTGGTGATGGAATCAGAGCTTATTATTTATCCAAAAAAGATAATATCAAACTTACAAGTTCTCTTTCTACAGTAATGGCTGACTATTTCCTTAATGCAGTCTATTTCTTTGTATTTATCATAATCGTATTTTTTGTTTTTCCAATCCCCATTCACGTTCAACACTTGCGTTTTTTAATTGTTGCCCTGATTATTACAGGTCTTTTTTTCCTGTTTATACAACTACCCTTTAGCAAGGAGATAAAAAATAAAATTAAAAAAATACTGGGAAATAAAATATCTGAAAAAATTTCTCTTTTTCGAACGGGACTTTCTGCCTTTCGTAATGTGAATGTAATAATTAACACAAGCATCATAAGTATTGTAATATGGGGATCGAAAACGGCAATGATATGGAGTATGATCAAGGCATTTCATTTACATTTGTATATAATGGCTTCAGCAGTTATTGTAATTATATCTAATATAAGCATAGCTCTTATAAACACACCTGCTAATATAGGAGGTTTCGAACTTTCTACTGTTGGCGCGCTGAAGATTTTTGATGTTGATATCGAACAGGCGATTAGTTACGCAATTCTTTTACATCTAGTTGAAGTTATTCCCATTATAATCTTTAGTTTCTTATTATTTGGATATAAAGGATTGAGTTTTAAAAAAATTTTATTGAACAAATCCTTTTCTAACATTCAGAATGTATCACCTGATTATGGAAAAGACAATGAGAATTTTATAAAATGATACTTCATAAAAACAATTCATATTTTAGATTTATAAAAAATATTATATCTTTAATTGTATTATTTTAACCAAATTAACCATATTTAATTTTTATAACCTATGAAAGTCATTACAAAAATAAAGAAAATGCAATCCTTATCAGAAAAACTCAGATTAGAAAGAAAAAAGATTGGATTCGTCCCAACAATGGGGTATTTGCATAATGGACACTTGAGTCTTGTAAAAAGGATAAAACCGTTGTGCGATATTGTTGTTATGAGTATTTTTGTAAATCCCACGCAATTTGGACCAAATGAAGATTTCAAGGATTACCCAAGAAATTTCAAAAGAGATAAAAAATTAGCCCAACAGTCGGGTGTTGATATCATTTTTTATCCTACTACTGAAGAAATGTATAAAAATGATTTTCTGACAAGTGTGAAAGTCAAAAAGATAACCGAAATTATGTGCGGTCTATCAAGACCAACCCATTTTGAAGGAGTTACAACCGTCGTTGCAAAACTTTTTAATATTATAAAGCCCCACATAACAATCTTTGGGCAAAAAGATGCCCAGCAGTTGGCAGTCATTAAAAAAATGGCTAAAGATTTAAACTTTGATATAAAAATCATCATATCCCCAATAATCAGAGAAAAAGACGGACTTGCTATAAGTTCAAGAAACACTTACCTTTCCAGAGATGAAAGAAAAGATGCTCTTGTTTTATACGAATCCTTACTTTATGCAAAAAAGTTAATCAGAAATGGCGAGACGTCTCCTAAATTTATAATCAAAAAAATGAAAGAACTCATTTCACGGAAAAAAAGAGTAAAACTTGATTACATATCAATTACGGACCCTAATACACTTGAAAATGTTAAAGAAATCAAGGAAAAAGTTTTAATTGCCCTTGCCGCATACATAGGAAAAACACGGCTTATTGATAATATTATTGTATAAAATCTTTTAATTTTTATAATCGCTTTAAATGGAAATTTCAACGTTATTAATGCTGGTTTCGCTGACAGATGGGGAACTGACACGGAATGTTTGTTCTTGAAATCAAAAATAAATAGATTAAAACCAGATATTAAACTAACATATCAATACTGGAGAATAA
>CAZBIT010000086.1:0-7785 GCA_964491835.1 uncultured bacterium | reverse complement strand
ATAAAGAAATTGACCTTTCCGTCGGAAGCGAATCCATCTCTGGCGGACAAACTGAAAAATTAATATTAAATTTCGGACCTCAGCATCCTGCAACGCACGGAACTCTCCGGATAATTATGGAATTATCGGGTGAAATTGCTCTAAAAGCAACTCCGGATATTGGATTTCTTCATACTGGATTTGAAAAAATTTCCGAGTATCTCGATTATAATCAATTTATCACCGTCACTGACCGTATGAATTATGTATCACCATTAAATAACAACATAGGTTTTGCAATAGCAGTAGAAAAACTTTTGGGAATAGAAGTGCCAAAAAGGGCTCAATATATTCGTGTAATTATGGCGGAACTTTCGAGAATTGCTGACCATCTTCTTTCTATAGGAATGCAGGCGCTCGACTTGGGTGCTTTTACGGTTTTTCTTTACTTTTTTAAAGAAAGAGAAAAATTATATGATTTATTTGAATGGTTGACTGGAACAAGGTTAACCACTACTTATACTCGTATTGGGGGATTATCTCGGGATTTTCCTGATGGATACGAAGACGCTGTGAGAAAATTTTGTAAGGAACTTCCTGAAGTCATAAAAGAGGTTGAAATTCTTTTAAACAGAAATAAAATCTGGTTGGATAGAACGCGTAATGTTGGTGTAGTTTCTTCTGAAGAAGCTGTAAATTATGGACTAACAGGACCTGTTTTAAGGGCTTCAAATGTTGAGTGGGATATAAGAAAGGTTGAACCGTACTCTTCGTATGATGAATTTGATTTCGATATTCCGGTTGGTGAAAATGGGGATGTTTATGATAGGTATCTTGTCAGGATGGAAGAAATTAGACAGAGTTTGAGAATTGTTGAACAGGCAATAGAAAAACTTCCCAAGGGACCCGTTGATATTGATAATCCGAAAATCAGAATTCCTGAAAAAGATGAAGTTTATAATACTATGGAAGGTTTGATATATCATTTTGAAATTTTTATGCAAAATAGGGGATTTATTCCTCCAGTGGGGGAAGTTTATTCAAGCACAGAAGTTCCAAATGGTGAACTTGGATTTTTTATTGTCTCTGACGGGGGAAGATGTCCTTACAGGGTGAGAGTTCGTCCGCCTTCATTTGCTAATTATCAAATTTTTTCACCGATAATGGAAGGGCGGATGCTCTCTGATGCAGTTGCTATTTTAGGAAGTTTGAATATAATTGCTGGTGAACTTGATAGGTAATTCATTTATATTATACTTGGCTTATGGAATTTTCTGAAAAATCAAAACAAAAATTACAAGAAATTTTATCGCATTATCCAACAAAAACATCTGCGGTTCTTCCTGTCGTTTATCTTGCTCAGGAAGAATTTGGTTATCTTTCAAATGAAGTTATTGAGTATCTTTCAAAACTTCTAAATATCTCCCCGGTTTTTTTAAAAAATACTATAAGTTTTTATACGATGTTTAAACAAAAGGAAATGGGGAAATATCTGATTCAAGTTTGTCATACTCTTTCTTGTTCTCTGATGGGCGCTTCAAGTATGTTGGAACATATTAAGATGAAATTAAATATTGACGTTGGGGAAACGACCTATGACAAAAAATTTTCTATAATCAAAGTAGAGTGTCTTGGTTCCTGTGATACAGCACCAGTAATGAGGATAAATAATGACTATTATGAAAATTTGACAAAAGAAGAAATAGACGAAATTTTAGATAAATTAAGAAATTCTTGATTTTTTTTAGGATTTATGAAAATCTTAACCAAAAATATTGAAAAGAGCAGTTATAGCGGGTCGATTCAGGATTATATCAAAGAGGGTGGATATACTGCGATAGAGAAGGCACTTAAAAGAATGTCTCCTGAAGAAGTTGTTGAAGAGGTTAAGAAATCGGAATTGAGAGGAAGGGGAGGTGCAGGATTTCCTACGGGAAGAAAATGGGGATTTATTCCTAAAAATGCTGATAAACCAATCTATTTAATATGCAATGCAGATGAAGGCGAGCCGGGAACTTTTAAGGACAGAGTTATCATTGAAAAAGACCCTCACTTACTTTTAGAGGGAATTATTATATCCGCTTATGCAATAAAATCGCATAAAGCATACGTATACATAAGGGGCGAATTTGTTTATGGAGCAAATCGCATTGAAACTGCAATAAAAGAAGCACATAACGCTGGATATATTGGCAGAAACGTTTTAGGGACTAATTATGACCTTGATGTTTACGTTCATCATGGTGCAGGGGCATATATATGTGGTGAAGAAACCGCACTTCTTGAATCAATCGAGGGGAGGAGGGGTTGGCCAAGAATAAAACCACCATTCCCAGCAGTTGAGGGCGTTTTTAAATGCCCCACAATTATTAATAATGTTGAAACCCTTGCAAATATTCCTTTCATAGTTAATAACGGTGGAGGCGCATTTGCTTACATTGGCGTTAAAAATAGCACTGGAACAAAACTATTTTGTTTGAGTGGGCATATAAATAAGCCAGGAGTGTATGAGTTTCCTTTAGGTATATCACTCAGAACTCTGATTTATGAACATGGCGGAGGCATCGTAAATAACAATAGATTGAAAGGCGTAATTCCGGGTGGTTCTACAATGCCTGTTATAACTGCCAATGAAATCGATGTCTCAATGGATTTTGATTCGCTTGACAAAATTGGCACTGCCCTTGGTTCTGCTGGTGTCATAGTTATGGATGAGACAGTCGATATGGTAGATGCCTGTCTTAACATTGCAAACTTTTATGCCCGTGAATCCTGCGGACAATGCACACCTTGTAGAGAAGGGATGCCATGGATGAGAGATATAATCGTTAGAATAAAAAATGGTCAGGGGGCAAACGAAGATTTAGATACACTATTGGATATTACTTATAATATCGAAGGGAAAACGATATGCCCGTTTGGTGAAGCAGGTGCATGGCCTGTAAGGGCATTCGTTACAAAATTCAAAGAAGATTTTGAAAAATACTTATAATTTTTAAAAGATTACTGAACTTTGGTATGTTTGTTAAATATAGTTATAATAAAAGTGACAGATTATTGTCATGCTGTCCCGAGTACTCGGGATCAGCATCTATGGTGTCTTATTAAATAACATTTATTTATTTTAACTATGTGTTGGTCTTTTGACCAACACATAGATTTTCTCTGTTGGTGATAACACCAACAGAGAGCAGATTGTAATTTTTGAAAATAAATTATGCCAAAACTTACGATTGACGGAAAAGAAATAACTGTAGATAACGGAACAACTATTTTCCAATCTGCACAGAAATTGGGAATATTTATTCCTCATTACTGTTATCATTCTGCTTTATCTATAGTCGGTTCTTGTAGAATGTGTTTAGTTGAAGTCGAGGGTAATCCAAAACCAGTTGCTTCCTGCTCAACTCCCGTTCAGGAAGGTATGAAGGTTCTTACTAATTCCGAAAATGTAAAAAAATCGAGAGAAGCGATATTGGAATTTTTACTAATAAACCATCCTCTTGATTGTCCCATCTGTGACCAGGCGGGTGAATGTCTGCTTCAGGATTATGCGTTTCTTTATGGAAGACCACACAGTAGATTTAAAGAGAGTAAGAGGGTTTTTCCAAAAAAAGTTTTGGGTGATAGCGTCGTTTTATATACAAATAGGTGTATATTATGCACTCGTTGTGTGAGATTTTTAAATGAAGTTGCTGGTTATGAGGAATTGGGAGTGTTTGAGAGGGGAATAACATCACAAATTGACGTTTTCCCTGATAGACCGCTTAAAAATAAACTCGCTGGAAATGTGGTCGATATTTGTCCCGTAGGTGCCTTAATTGACAAAGATTTTTTGCATAAAACACGCGTCTGGAATCTTGCCTCTTACAATTCCATCTGCTCTGAATGTAGTTCCGGATGCAATATTCGTATAGACGTTAAAGACAATGGTATATATAGAATAAAACCAAGATTAAATACTGAAGTAAACAATTTCTGGATTTGCGATTATGGAAGATATGATTATCATAAATGGGATGATGTTTCGAGAATTGAAAATCCTGCGAAAAACAAAAATGGACAAACTATTAAGATAAGTTGGGAAAATGCAATTGAACTAATTGATAAGAATTTTAAAAATATTATCGAAAAGTATGGAAGTAGTGCAGTTGCTGGAATTGGTAATTCTTCTGCTTCTAATGAGGAAAATTTTCTCCTTTATTATTATGTCAATAAATGTTTAAAGTCGGAAAATGTTTTTTTGTATCATATAAACGTTAATGGTTACAAAGAAGATTTTAAGTGTGGATTTAAAATATCATCCGATAAAAATCCAAACAAACAAGGTGCAGTTTTATTCCTTGGTCTTAAAGAAAGGGATGGTTCATTTGAAATACTTCTTGATAAGATAGAAAAACAAGAAATAAGAGCGTTATATTTTATTCACAAAAATATTGGTGATGTAATTAATGAAGATAAAATAAAGATTTTATGGAAACTTGATTTTCTTGCATTACAAGATGTATCTGATTCGAATTTAACTAAAATCGCAAATGTTGCATTACCTTCGACGAATTTTTACGAGTCCGATGGGTCTTATATAAATTCTGATAATAGGATTCAGCGGTTTTTTAAGGCAATTGAACAACCGTCGTTCTCAAAAGAAGGATGGGAAATACTAAGTTCTATTATTAAAAAATTTGGAGAAGATTTAAACGTTTCAAGTGTAAGTGAAGTTTTTAACAAGTCATCTGAATATTTTGATGAAGTAAAAGGTTTGACATTTTACAAGTTAGGTGATTCTGGAGTTAAACTAAAATAAGTTGCAAATGATTGATTTAATTATTGAACTGACAATTGTTGTTGTAAAAATAATTATTGTTTTCGGTGTGGTTTTATTTGCGGTCGCATATATGACTCTCGCGGAAAGGAAATTTTCAGGATACATCCAGGATAGAATTGGTCCAAATAGGGCTGGTCCTTACGGGATTCTTCAACCGTTTGCAGATTTTATCAAAATGTTATTTAAAGAAGAATTTATCCCTGATAGGTCGGAAAGATTGTTATTTTTTATTGCTCCTGCAATGATTGTTATACCTGCTCTAAGTGTTTACGCTGTCATTCCTTTTGGGGATAGTTTGAATCTTTTTGGTAGAGAAATCCCATTACAAATTGCCGATGTTAATATTGGGATTTTATATATATTCGCAATTGCATCTCTTGGCGTTTATGGAATAGTTTTGGGGGGTTGGTCGGCAAATAATAAATATACATTGTTTGGTTCGTTAAGGTCTGCTGCGCAAATGATTAGTTACGAACTCGCTCTCGGACTTTCGGTTATGGGCGTTATGATGATTACGGGTTCATTGCGACTTACAGCGGTTGTTCAATCTCAGACGTCATATTTTTTGGGATTTATACCCCATTGGAACGTATTTCTTCAACCAGTTGCTTTTATAATATTTATAGTAGCCACTTTTGCGGAAACAAACAGGTTGCCGTTTGACCTTATAGAAGCAGAGCAAGAACTCGTTGGTGGTTATCATACGGAATATAACAGCATCAAGTGGATGTTATATTTTCTTTCTGAATATGCAAACGTGATTACTGCATCGGCGGTCATTACAACTCTATTTTTTGGAGGATGGCATTTGCCCTGGATTGAAAATATACAAATGCCAACTATATTGCTTGAACTACTCCAAATTGGAAGTTTTGTTATAAAAACTGCATTCTTTTCAATATTTTTTATTTGGGTAAGATGGACATTTCCAAGATTTAAATATAATCAATTAATGAATCTTGGATGGAAGGTATTTTTACCTTTAGCATTGCTGAACGTTATTATCACTGCATTTATTTATGTTATTTTTACTTAAACCTGATAATAAATTATGATAAGAGTAAAATACAAAGAGACCTGGTTGGATAAGATATACATTCCTGCTATTTTGAAGGGATTGTTGGTTACATTAAAGCATATGATTAATCCTTTTGATTTTACAACAATTCAGTATCCTGAATATAAAAGGAAACCCTTTCCTCGTTATAGAGGAGCACATCGATTAAACAAAGATGAGCAAGGAAGACCAAAATGTGTCGCCTGTGAAATGTGTGCTACTGCGTGTCCTTCGCATTGCATTAAAATCGTTCCAGCACCAGCACCTTGGCCTGATAGGGAACGGTATCCACTCAAATTTGAAATAGATATGTTAAAATGTATTTATTGTCAATTTTGCGAAGAAGCATGCCCTTGCAAAGCCATTGAACTCACCGAACTTTATGATTTTACTGGATACTCTCGAAAAGAGTTGATATGGGACAAAGAAAAATTGCTTAATATGTATGATATTACGGTCAATGGATATTATAAAGGCGAAGCAGGAACATTTTCATATACAAAAGAAAAGAAGGGAAAATAAAATTTGGAAGCCGTTCTTTTTTATGTGTTTGGTTTTATAGCAATAATTACTGCAATTTTAGTAATAGTTCAGAAAAATCCTATTTATAGTGCGTTATTTCTTATAGTGACTTTATTTTCGATGGCGGTTTTATTTTTACTTTTAAATGCACAATTTGTTGCTGCTGTTCAGATTTTGGTTTATGCGGGTGCCATTATGATATTGTTCTTGTTTGCGATTATGCTTCTTAATATTAAATATGAAGAAAAGGCGTTCGTAACGTTTACAAAACTTAAAGTTCTAAGTATTTTTATAGCAATTATTCTTTTTGCTGAGTTTATATATGTGATTTCTTCACGTAAGGGTTTAGGTATGGGAAGTGATATAACGCCAGATAAAATTGCTGAACTTGGGAACGTTGAATTAATTGGTAAAATACTTTTTACGAAATATTTATTTCCATTTGAAGTTGCGTCTTTAGTTCTTTTAGTTGCTATGGTTGGTATTATTGTTCTTGCAAAAAAGAAATTTTAAATATAAACTTGAAAGTTTAAATTTAAAAATAAAAAACAAACGTTTATGGTTCCGTTAAATAATTATCTTATACTTGCAGGGATTTTATTTGTAATCGGAGTGATTGGCGTTCTGGTCAGAAGGAATGCCATTATCATATTTATGTCGATAGAACTGATGCTTAATGCAGTGAATTTAACGTTCATAGCGTTTTCGTCTTACTTAAACTCTATCGATGGACAAATTTTTGTGATTATGGTTATGACTGTTGCTGCAAGTGAAGCTGCGGTGGGACTTGCATTGATAATAGCGGTATTTAGATTAAAAGCTACGGTTAATGTGGATGAAATAAACATTTTAAAATGGTAAAAAATCGCTTTCTTTTGAAGAAAGTAAATAAATAACTGAACTTTGATAAATTTATTAAATATAGTTACAATCAAATTAAAAGAGTACTGTCATCCTGAACTTGTTTCAGGATCTACTCTTTTTAGCATCTAATATTAAATATATAATATGGGAGAACAGTTAATAAGTAATTTATGGTTGGTTCCATTTTTTCCTCTTGTTGGAGTAATTTTAAATGGTCTTCTTGGGAAAATGTATGGTAATAAGTTTGTAAGTTGGGTAGGATGCAGTACGATTGGTTTATCATTTCTCACTTCGTTTATATTCTTAATGAAATTGATTAATGTTTCACCCGACCAAAGGTATTCTATCGAGAAACTATTTTTTTGGATAGCTACGGGTAAATTTGCGGTTGAAGCTGGATTAGTGTTGGACCCACTTTCAGCAGTAATGATAATGGTCGTGACAGGTGTTGGATTTGTCATTCATATATATTCAGTCGGTTATATGCACAATGACCCAGGATATGCAAGGTACTTTGCATATCTCAATCTTTTTATCT
>CAZBIT010000085.1:0-7823 GCA_964491835.1 uncultured bacterium | reverse complement strand
CACAAGACCAACACAGAGCTTAAAAAAGAATATATGATATTTAACAAGGCACTAGAATTCTAATATTATAAATGACAAATAATCTATATGTAAAATTTTATATCATTGACTAAAATCATTATCACAATTTACCCCTTCCCAAACTCCTCCATCGACTTAATAAACTCCTTGAACAAATACCTGCTATCATGAGGACCCGGACCTGCTTCGGGGTGATACTGGACAGAAAAGAAGTTCTTTTCTTTACATCTCATTCCCTCATTTGTCTTGTCATATAAGTTTATATGGGTTATTTCCAGACCATTCTTTATAACAGTATCAGGGTCAACGACAAAATTATGATTTTGCGCGGTTATTTCTATCACACCGCTCAATAAGTTTTTCACCGGATGATTTCCACCATGATGACCAAACTTTAATTTATACGTTCTACCCCCCGACGCCAAACCAAGAATCTGATGCCCTAAACATATCCCAAAAATTGGAATTCTTCCAATAAGTTTTCTAATGGTTTCTATTACATACGGGACACCTTCGGGGTCACCCGGTCCATTTGTTATAAATACACCACTGTGATTATTTTTAAGAATTTCTTCCGCAGTAATTTTTGCAGGATATATCATAAGAGCACAATCATAACTTGATAATTGTCGCAATATGTTAAACTTTATTCCACAATCGATAACGGCGATATTATATTTTTTTTCTAAATTAGAAGTCCCATCCACATCTTTATATCCATTATGCCTGTCATCTTTCCATAAAAACGCTTCAGAATACGTAACTTCCTTAACCATATCTATACCAACAATATTTGGTGAATCTTTTACTCTTTTAATTAAACTTTCAGTGTCAAGGTCAACCGTTGAGATAATTCCTTTTTTACATCCATAATTTCTGAGATGTCTTGTCAATTCACGGGTATCTATTCCCTGAATTCCAACGATGCCATTTTCCCAGAGGTAATCGTCCAAACTCTTTATAGACCTCCAGCTACTGTGAATCTTACTCCCTTCTCTCACAATAAAACCCTCAACAAATGGTTTCCTCGATTCCACATCCTCATCATTAACACCGTAATTCCCGATTTCTGAATATGTCATCATAACTATTTGACCTTTGTAAGATGGGTCTGTGAGAATCTCCTGATAACCCGTCATAGACGTATTAAACACCACTTCACCCATCGTTTCTCCCGGTGCACCAAATGATTCACCATCAAAATATTTTCCATCTTCAAGCGCCAAAATCGCCTTTGTCATAAATTCCTCTACTTTTATAAAAATTTTTATCTCAAAAACTTATTTTATAATTCAAAAACACCTATACCCATTTTTTCATCCATTCTAATGCAACTTCCTGCATCTCTTTTGAAAACATATGCGGAAGGTCAAAAAATCTGCTCTGGAATTTATCTTCCGCATTATTCAATCGATATACCTCTGCAATCTTTTCAGAGGATGCTTTCATCCCTTCAAGAGGAAACAATTCATCCTTTGAACAGTGTTGAACCATAAGTGGTTTAGGAACCATAATCGATGCCATATCAGGAAAATCAAAATAGTTGTAAAATCCTGGAACGTAATTTATCCATGTATGAGTCCTGATATGTGCCTTCAACATAGGCGTATAACTCGACATAAATCCGACAATAACCGCACATTTTATTCTTTCATCCAATCCACATAAATGCGTAGTTCTAAAGCCACCCATCGATAATCCCCAGCATCCAATTCTATTTGGGTCAACCTCAGGACGAGTAGATAGGTAATCAACTGTTCTTATATCATCCCACATTATTATTCCAGGCCAGGTTACACCTGCAAGAATTAAACACTTTGCAATGTTTGTTTCATTTTCTGCCGCTTTTCTATTCAGATAATCAACGTCTTTCACTGTCAATTCAGAAATCAGTTTCTTTCCTAATTCAATATCATCGTCAAAAATTGCCTTTCTTTCTCCGAAGTAAAAAGCATCAATCGAAATCACAACAAATCCGTTTTTAACAAGTGCGACAGAATCACTCTGGCTTCCATAATATTTCTTTTTATAATCAACAATTGAAGGGTGTTCATTTTCAACTTCAATAACCTTTTCCTTACCAAACTGATACATTGCACCATGAGAATGAAGGTCAACAACTGCTGGAAATGGAGATTTGCCCTTTTTCGGAATCAACACATAAGCAGGAACTCTGAAAAGCGGAGTCGTATTAAAATAAACTTTCTCCCTTATATAATCACCTTTGTCAACTCTTTCCACAACTTCGGGCTTAAAATCCACTTTTTCTGGTTTATAATAAAGAAGTTCAAAAAATTTCTCTCTTGCCATTTTCTTGAATTCTTCTATGTTTTTGTATTTTCTTGAAAGAAAAGAAAGAGAAAAACGAGATTTCTTTGCAAGTGCTTCCATAAATGGATATAGATTACCGGTATCTGCACCTGATAGTTTCAATTCACTCATACTTCCTCTTTTTTCGTTATATAAAGAACCAAATGATTTTTTATTTGACAATAATAAAAAACCCCCTGATAACCCAACATCTTTTAAAAAATCTCTCCTTGTTTTCATTTTATCTTATTATTATGTTTTTATATTAAGTTTAAATTTATTAATGTAATATTATTTTTTGACAAATAAAATATATATATTTATCGAACAAATCAATACAAAATTTAATATTATTACTTTTATAAATGCAAACTTTAAATCTTTGATTTATAATATATTTATTGTTTATTACTTATATCTTTTACAAAAGGTTCATTTTTATTTATTAAAGATATAACCAATTCTCTTTTTTTCCACAACGAACATCCCCCTTCGGTCGGGTTTAATAATTCTGGATGCTCACGAATTGTTTTTAAAAACTTTGATTGCAATGCATCTTTAAGTGATGACTCTTTTACATTAGCATCGGAAAAAGGTGCAAAAGGACAGGGCTCGACATTACCTTCAGCGTTAATATGCACAAAACCACGCCCGGCAGCTAAACAACCACCGACCGCTATTTCATCACCCGGAACACCAATGAAAAGAGCAGGAAATTTCGAACGAAACGATTTTATTAAATCCATCAATTTATTCCTCTGTTCAAGCGTTAAAACCAAATTTTCCGTTCCTTCCTTAATCGAAGTATATTCAATGAATAAAAAGAATCTATTACCAGCATTAAATAATGTCTGTATATATGGGATACTTGTTAATGTCCCAAACGTCGGCCGTGTCAATGTCAAAGATGCTCCAAAAAAAACATTTTGTTTGTGAAGTTTTTTTATAATTTCCTGAAGATTTTCATATACTCCTGCTCCTCTTCGCTCATCTGTTTCATCCTTATAACCTTCGAGGCTGAT
Source organism: uncultured bacterium (assembly GCA_964491835.1). GTDB lineage: Bacteria > SM23-31 > SM23-31 > JAUVVT01 > JAUVVT01 > CAZBIT01. Next base: position 4,470 of record CAZBIT010000085.1, on the reverse strand, counting down.
TAAAGGAACAACATTTTTCTGCTGTTTTAACTTTTCAATCACATAATCATCAATCAATAATCCATTAGTAAATAACAGGAAAATCATTTTAGGAAAATCCTTGGTAATATTTAAAATCTCCTTACGAATTAAAGGTTCACCACCAGCAATTACAAAAAATGAAATCCCAACCTCTTTCGCTTCTTTAATAATATTTCTCACTTTCTCATCGCTCATTTCTTTATCAGAAGACCCATAAAATGCCAGAGAATAACAGCCATTGCATTGAAGATTGCATTTGTTCGTAATACTAAAAATAATAATTGGTGGAATATGAATACCCTGCCTTTTAAATTTTTTCCTTTTTATCGAAGCTTTTACCAGCCATATTAAAGTGCGAAAAAAAATAAATGCCTGAGATGGATTTTTTATTGCAACTTTTAAGGCATCTATAAAAAATATTATCAAAGATTTATTAAGCAAGTCAATATTAAAGTTATCTTTTTCCATAACTTAATTTGGATTTTTTTCCTTGACTCATTATATATTGTTATTTAATAAATAACCTTATTTTAAAAAACAAAAAACTCCATTCCACTAATGAAATGGAGTTTTATAAAGATTAATCATATTCAATTAATCAGTTAAAGCACTTATTATTTAATAATGAAAAGATTACTCATTATCATATTACATTCAATAATTTTCTTCAGCCAATTGCCTTTTTAATTTCTTCTAAAAACTTAGGAACTCCTGTCATAGGGTCTTCTTTTTCTTCGTATTCAATTGGAAGGTATCCCCTGTAATTGGCATCACGGAGTATTTTCACAACCCTATTCATATCCACCGGTTCTTTACCAATATTTACCTTAACGTGGCAGGTTATAGCATAAGGTGCAACCGTAGCAATTTCTTTATATGGGGCTTCGCTTCTTCCAAAACCTCCTGTATCAAGATTGGCACCTATCCACTCAGAATTCACCATTTTAAGTAATCTTAACACTTGTTCTGCTTTGTCAGGAAATCCACCATGATTTTCAAGAGCAATCATAACGCCATATTTCTCACCATAATCAGCACATTCCTTAAGGGCTTCTGCAACCCATTCAGTAACTTCTTCCTCCTTATGTTCTTTGGGAATTCCGTTCCCACCAAACACTCTAATTTCCGGTGCACCAAGTTTTGAACCGCATTCAATCCACATTTTAACGTTCTCTATATCCTTTGCCCTTCTTGCCTTATCAGGATTACAAAAGTCATTCGAAGCAGCGGTCCCGCTTATATCAAGACCAAGCAACATCGCTTTCTTCTTGAGTTTATAAATATATGCATCATCCGGTCTATTCGGATAACCAGGAAAATAATAAGACGTTACTTCAACTCCATCAAATCCCAAATTGGCACATAATTCAAGAAAACCTTCAAGATTCATCTTGCCTTTTGTCAAATAATCTCGGAAAGAATAGGCACAACAACTAACCTTCAAACTTGATCCCCCTATTCTTTCCATCTTTTTCTGGGAAAAAGTTTTATCACCCACTATACTCATTCCTGCAACTGCTATCGTTGGTAAAATAGCAGAACTCTTTAAAAACTCTCTACGATTAACTTCTTTTAACATTGTTTCCTCCTTATTTTGTAGAAATCCGAGAAAAATTGGAAAAATTTTTTACGGAAGTTTGAAAAAAAATAACATTGGTTTTATTCTTGATACAAAATTTGCCAACAAAAAGGACTTAAATAAATGAAAGGTTAATTATTAATAAGTGAAAATTATTTTTGTTTAAATATACAATAAGGATTTTTTCAAGTCAATACAATTTTTTTAACTTTTTTATTCTACGAGATTGCTGAAAAAAGAAAATTTTTAAATTTATAAGTTTGATTAAAGTTCTTAAATATTAGTCCTATTTGATGTCATTCCCGTTTAGGTGAATGTTGCATAATTATCTTTTTTGTCATTCCAATCGAAATCCCAAAACTTCGGGGAGAAGTCGAGAAATCTCCAACTAATTTGAGATTTCTTCCCGAGTTTTCGAGATCGAAATAACACGGAGGAGTTGTTCAAAATTCACGTAAGTGGAAATCCATATATAATAATTGAAAATTTGTTATTACAAATATTGGAAGAATTGTGAAGTATTTATTGTAGAAATATATAATTTGTTTTCATTTAAATAATTTCTAATTACCAGCAAGAATAATATCCACGGAAACTCCAAAATCCTTTGTTGCTCTTTCTCCAGATAATTTATCTTTTCTTTTACCCAGTTCGAAGTACAGTCCCCCATTTATTCTTGTACTCATATTATATGAAACCTCTGGTCTCAATGACCAGTCTGAATTTTCACTGAATTTTATATATTCACCTTTTTGATTGGTGTTAAAGGTCGCATTTGAATTCATATTATATGAAAATCTAAAGTTGATATTATTATTCATTCTCTTAGAATTTAAGAAAGGAAGAGGAATATTGAAACCACCAGATTTTGCATAGTTACTTATAAATTTTAAACTTTTCTGAACGGCCTTACTGCTTGAACTAACCTTTAAATTATCATTTATATTCTCTGAAGCATTCCAATCCAATTTGGAAGATATCCCATTTTTCCAAGAAAATGATATTCCAACAATGGGATTAAATCCCGAAGTATATGTCTGTGCTATTGGAACAAACACATTTTCCGTAGTTTGCAGTTGAGTTGCTTTAGTTCCACTATAAGAATGACTAAGAGAAACATTCCGAAAAAGACCTGAGAATAATTTTAACTTTTCAAGTCCATTTACGGTGAGATTCCAGTTAAAAAAGGGAATCTTTTTATTTCCGAAAATGAGATATGACTCACTTTCGTTACCGGTAATTGTGTTTGCACGTTCAGTATTACTATTATTTTTCTTATAATCCAAGGAGGTTTGTATATTGTTCGTTAAATTGAACCCTGAAGTGAGATTAATATCATCATTTACAGTCACCGAACCTTGATTTGTTCCTACGTTTGCTCTAAATGGAACACCGGGGTCTGTATCCAAACCCAACTGATATTTTAAAGAAGGTTTTGCTTCAAGTCCAACATTTTGTACATTAACACCTTGGGAGTATCTAAAAGATATTGGCTTTATCATTTTTACAAAGGAACTCATTCCTCTAAAAAGGAAAAATCCCCTTTCTTCCTTTTCTTTTGTTTCTTCTTTTTGTGTCTTTTCATCCTTTTGCTCTTTCTGAATGGGTTTCCTTATTCTAACAGTACTACCTGGAGATGTCTTGGTTGTAACTTTGGATTCTTCCAATCTGAACAATTTTGCAAGGTCCATAGAAATATCACCCTGTTTCGTAATTATATTGGTAGCTCTCTTTCCGGCTTCTGGTAATTGTATGTTATTGTCAATTGCATAACTCGTTTTGAAATTAAATCTATTACTTAACCAACCAAATATTTTTGGTTGAAATGAAGAGGTAATGTCTTGTGCCATACTCAATTCTGTTCCGAAATTTCCCGTAAATACAGAGAGTTTATTTTTAACATTTCTCATATCACTATTAAAATTCCTTGAAAACTGAACACTCAAATCATTCACTGGCTCAAATCCTAAAGAATAATTTCGAGTGAAATTAAAAGCTTTTACATCCTTTTGATTGCTCCCTCTCAATTTCGAACTTGTATTATTTTCACCGGTTGCAGCAGTGAAACTGAAACCTTTAGGAAGAAACGAAAACTTTAAACGTTTTAAAGAACCAACTAAAAATGTATTCTCTCCCAACCATCCAAAAGGACGGAGTTGAAAATTTTGTGTGTTAAATGTTTGAGAATAACCAAAATTTATTCTCCCAACAAAAGAATTATTAAATTCAGTATTATAATCTTTCGACAATGCATTCGAACCAGAATATGAAAAACTTATTTTGTCTATTGTGTTTTTTAAAAGCCAATTCTTTGATTGAATATTCTTTTTAAAAGAAAAGCTAATACCAGAAGTCGTTGATAGAATTGTTTCACGTTCTATAACCGAATCGGGGACTGAACCACTTTTTGTCAATATATCCTTTCCCGTAAGATATTTAGGAACACTCTGATTTCTGCCATAAGTAAACGAAATTGGAATATCAAATATTTTTTCACTTGAAATTATCCTTCCCAAATCAAAACTTCCAACTATATTTCCATTAAGAGTATTTCCTCCACTTCCAAATCTATCATTTACATTATGAAAGTCAGCATCTTTTCTTTCCAAATCACCTGAAATCTTACCTATATCAGCCATAGACAAATCCGCTCTCGTCCTCATCGCAATTCCTTTTACCTTTTCAACGTTACTTACCCTCAATTCATCCATCCAAACTTCTCCTGATTTAATTCCTTTACTTTTGTTTATAATACCAACTGTCATAACTCTAAATTGACGTATAGTTGGATTCCCAACAACTCGATAAAACTTTCCTTCACCCCATTCTGGGTAGCCCGATTTTGTTTTGGGAAAATCAAACTCGATTCC
>CAZBIT010000084.1:4518-7828 GCA_964491835.1 uncultured bacterium | reverse complement strand
GGACTCTTACACAACATCAGGAATCGTTAAGTCTTTTAAGATAATTATAACAATCATTAACGCTGATATTATCAAGGTCTGATATAAATCCTATAATGGGGGACCTGTATGGGTGAATATTATATCCTGCTAAATAAAGTTCTTCATCTAATTTACCTATAATGGAATTATCTGTGCGATATCTTCGTTCTTCTTTAACTACTTCTCTTTCTGAATTAAGTTCTTTTGTATCGAGATTGAGATTAGACATTCTATCTGAGTCAAGTTCAACAACTAAACTTAAAACGTCTGGTGGAAAGTTTTCATAAAAAACAGTCATATCCTTTGATGTGTAAGCATTAGAATACCCTCCCATTGGTTCTAATATTTTATCAAAAGAAACGTTTTTAAATTTCTTTGAGCCCTTAAACATCATATGTTCAAAAAGATGCGAAATACCTGTAATACCCGGTATTTCATTTCTTGAACCTACTTTATAAAATGTGTAATAACTGACTATTGGAATAAAGTGGTCTTCAAGAGCCAGAATTTTTAGTCCATTATCAAGTTGAAATTTTTTTATATTGAGTTTAAAACGATTATTCATAATTATTTTCTTTAGATATTTTTTTAATTATGACTAAAGTAATATCATCACTAAAAACACTTTTTTTAGTAAATAAAATGAGTGAATTTATTATTTCTTCCTGCAATTTTTTTGGAGACAGACTATTGTTTTTTAATAAAATATCTAAAAATCTTTTTTCTCCAAACTCTTCATCTTTGTCGTCTTTACACTCGGTTATTCCGTCTGTATAAAAAACTAAAATGTCACCTGTTTCAATTTTTATCTCACTCATTTTATATTTGATACCTTTAAAAAAACCAAGAACAATCCCTCCCACGTCTAATTGTTCAAATTTACCTGAATTTCTAATAAGATAGGGTGGATTATGCCCCGCATTAGTATATGTAATAATTCCTTTATGATAATCAAGAATTCCATAGAAAAATGTGTAGTAACTTCCTGGTTTCGTTAGATTTGCAACAGAATTGTTCAGTCGTTCTATAATTTCATTTACTTCGAGATATTTTTTTCTACCAGTTCTGAAAGCCGCATAAAGAGTAGAGACCAAAATTGCTCCAGAAATACCTTTACCAGAAGCATCTCCAATAGCAATGCTTAATCTTTTATCGTCAATTCTTCTCAAATCGTAAAGGTCTCCACCTAACTCCATACTATATTGTTTAAATGTAGATATTTCATAATTTGGAATTTTAGGGACTTTTTCTGGGAAGAGTGCTCTTTGGATGTCTCTTGCTCGCTTTATTTCCTCTTCCATTTCTTCCTTTTTTTGAATTTCAAAGTATAAACGAGCGTTTTCAATTACGATGGCTGCTTGACTTGCAAACGTTTTCACAACTTCATAGTGATTCCAGTTAAAGAAATTTAACTTATCGCTTTCAAGACAAAATACACCTATAACAACATCCCCACTTTTTATTGGAATCACCATTTGTGATTTTGTTTCTTTTCTAACATTTATATATCTTTTATCTTTTGAAACATCCGGGACTATTTCTCCCTTTCCATACTGTGCCGACCATCCGACTATTCCCTTTCCAACTTGTAAAGATATTTTTTCAAAACTTTCCTCACTATAGCCACGGAGAACACTGTATGTTAAATTCCTTGGCTGTTCTCTATCAATCAAAAATATACCGGCAGTATCATATTGGACAATTTCTGCAAGAGAATCTATTATATGATTTAATATTTCATTCAAATCTTTGGATTGACTTATTTTTTTACCAACTTCTATTAAAATGCCTTTTTCAACTGATTCTCTTTTTGCTTGTTGGTAGAGAGTTGCATGTTCAATTGCTTGCGATAATTCATCCACAAGTTTGATAATTGCAGAATTAAAATGTTTGGGATCTACTTTTTCTCTCTGCGGTTGACCGTATGCTATCCACCCAAGCATTTCATTTCTATCTCCAAACATAATTAAATTTTTATAATTATATGATAAAAGTGTTTCTTTGACTTTGGACTCACCTTTAAAATCATTTGAAATATCAAACTGTTTAAAACCTTTATTGGATTCTACCATTTTCAAAAATAAATCATTATGATTGTCAAATAGCGTCATTAATGTCTGACTTGATACTTCATCATTCTCTATAGTATAAATATTATAATATTGATGATGATAATGAATTAAAACTCTATTGTTATTTATTATTTTAGAAAATCCGTTTAAAAAAAGTTCAAAAATTTCTTTATATTTAACTGAATTGATTATTTTATTACAAAGTTCATCAATTTCTTTTTCCAAATTTTTCTGTTCAGGATAAAGAATCCTATCAATAATGTTTTGATAGAATGTAATTATTTTTTTAAAGAGAATCGTTAAAATAATCGAACAAGTAAGAAAATAAAAAACTTGAAACTTAATATTCCAATCATTAAAAAAGAAGCCAATAAAAAGAAAAAGACCGTAAAATAATCCAAAAAGTAAAATAATAAATAATATGTAAAATATAATTTTTTCTAAATATATTCTCACTATTTTTTTACCTTACATAAATTATATGAGAAAATGGGGAAACAAATTAAATGTTTCCCCATTTATAAAAAAACATTACATATATATAAGACAATTCTATTATCGTTTCAGTTCATTTAATTCTTTTAAAAATTCTTTCTTGTCCTGAAACTTCCGATATACTGAGGCAAATCTCACATATGCCACTTCATCGACCTTTTTCAATTCTTCCATAACGCATTCACCTATAACTTGTGATTTTACTTCCTTTGTAAAATTTCTGTTTATTTTTTCTTCTATTTGATGAACCATATTGTTTATTATATCCATAGAAATAGGTCTTTTTGTGCAAGCAAGCATTATCCCATTTTTTAATTTTTTTCTATCAAATGCTTCTCTTCTACCATCTGCTTTTATTACCATAAAGGAAGTTTCTTCAATATATTCATATGTAGTGTATCTTTTTTTACATTTTGTGCATACTCTTCTTCTTCTAATAAACGTCCCATCTCTTGCCCCTCTTGAATCTATTACCTTATCTTCAAAATTTCCACAAAAAGGACATTTCATTTCATTAATTCCTAAAAATTAAACAAAATTATAAATAGGAAAACTTGCACAAAGTTCTTTAACCTTATTTTTAACATCACTCAATATATTTTCATTTTGAACGTTAGACAGTGCTTTATGTATTAATTCTGCAACAATTTTCATTTCTGCTTCTTTAAAGCCTCTTGTGGTTAATGCAGGTGTTCCCAATCTTATACCACTTGTAACTCTTG
>CAZBIT010000084.1:0-4508 GCA_964491835.1 uncultured bacterium | reverse complement strand
CTTTTTCTAAGGCGGTTTCTGCCTCAATGCCTGTGATGTTCTTATTGGTAAGGTCGATTAAAAGCAGGTGGCTATCAGTGCCACCAGAAACAAGATTGTATCCATAACCGACTAATGTTTCTGCAAGGACCTTTGCGTTTTTGACTATTTGCTCGCAATAAACTTTAAATTCGGGTTTTAAGTCCTCTCCAAAAGCAACTGCCTTAGCTGCAATAATGTGCATAAGAGGACCACCTTGTGTTCCTGGGAAAACCATGCTATCTACGGCATTTTTTAAAGATTTAGTTTTATTTGTCCAAGGGTCTAAAATCTCCTTATCGGCAGTTTCTTTACCAAGAAGAATCATTCCTCCTCTGGGTCCTCGAAGCGTCTTATGAGTTGTAGTCGTAACTATATCGCTATATGGTATCGGGTCGGGGTATAATTCGGTTGCTATAAGTCCTGCTACGTGTGCTATATCCGTTACAAGATATGCACTCACGGAATTAGCGATTTCTCTAAACTTTTTAAAATCGAGTTTCCTTGGATATGCACTGAAACCTGCAATAATTATATTCGGTCTAATTTCTTCGGCGATTTTTTGAATCTCATCATAATCCACTAAACCATCATCCTTTCTAACCCCATAAAAAGAAACAGGAAACAATCTTCCAGAAAAATTGACTGGACTGCCATGTGTAAGATGCCCACCATGAGATAGATTCATACCAAGGATTTTATCGCCCGGTTTGATTAAAGAAAAATAAGCAGCCATATTTGCCTGTGAACCAGAATGTGGTTGGACATTTGCATGAGCACTTTTGAATAACTTATTTGCTCTTTGACGTGCAAGTTCTTCAGCGATATCCACAAACTCACATCCTCCATAATATCTCTTACCCGGATAACCTTCAGCATATTTGTTTGTCATAATGGACCCCGCTGCTTCAAGGACTGCTCTACTAACGAAATTTTCAGACGCGATTAATTCAAGTTTATTATTCTGCCTGTCTCTTTCTTTTATAATTGCGCTATATATTTCATAATCAGCATCTTTTAACAATTTATCCATATTCATAATCCTGTTAATTCGTGAATTTTTTTAACCCTTCTTTCGTGTCTTCCCCCCGTTTCAAATTCAGCATTAAGCCATCCATCTATTATTTTTATTGCCGTCTCATATGATAATAATTCCCCTAATACAAGAACATTGGCATTATTGTGTGTTTTGGCAATTTTCCCAAGTTCTGGAGTATATGTTAGTGCTGCTCTTATACCTTTTACTTTATTCGCTACTATCGACATTCCAATTCCATTACTACATATTAATATTCCAAGGTCTGCCTCACCTAATGAAACCGACTTTGCCACCATATAACCAAAATCAGGATAATCAACGGATTTTTCTGAAAAAGACCCCATATCCTTGTATTTAATATTTTTCTCATCAAAATATTTTAATAAATTTTTTTTTAATTCGTATCCCCTATGGTCATTTCCTATTGCTATAACCATTATACACCTTTAAAAATAAAATTTAAAACTATCTATAAATCCATTGATATTCTGGATTACTTGCAGTTTTTTTATCAGGGTTCATAAATTTATCTTCCTTCGTGGGTAGAAGATTCTTAATTGCGTTCATCTTCCGATTTGCAATGCCTTCTAAATCTGAAAAACTTGCCGCCTTATTATATTGCGCATTCGCAAGTTCATATATTAGTTTATCATCATAAGTCATCTTCTCATATCCACCTTTTTTAGAAATCACGTCCTCTACACAAAACTCATACGCCTCACCTATCCTTATGTACCCCACACCATAATTCTTCCGTATAGCTTTTAATGCATAACTTCTCGCGCTGATATAATCCTTCAAGAAACTATACGACTCCGCTATGTCGGTCAACGTCTTAGGGTCATCTCCTCCTCTTAATTCAAGCATCTTCTTTAACACCGCAATCCTTTCACTCCACTTCTGTAAATTCGCATAAGCATCCGATTTCATATCAAGTGCGGATAAATTATCTGGTTCCAATCCCAACAACTTATCAGCCATTGATATCACATTGGAATTATCATTCTCCCTGTGATACTCCATCAATAACGCCTTTATGTAATTCTTATCATTTGGATATTTTTCATGCAATCTCTTATACTCATCTATCACAGAACCACCACTCAACTTTATCAAACTTATTTTCTGATCCTGTAACTCTTTATTATCGGGCTCCAATTCTATCAACTTATCATATATCGTTATCGCATCCTTTATTTGATTGTTCCTGATATATAAATCCTTTAACTTGGTATAATAAAACTTTTTATTTCCTCCAAGTTCAAGAACCTTCTTCGCCTTCTCTATTGCCTTCACAAAATCAAATTTTGCCTCGTATATCCACTCTAATCTCTCTTGAATATATACATCATTTGGAACCTTCTCCGCTCCCATTTCATAAACAATCTGCGCACTGTCGAGTACCCCTATCATTAAATAGCATTGACCAAGCTGACGATATATACTCGGATATCTTAACTCCCTATCGCTCTCTATCGCTTTCCAATAGAGGGGTATTGCCTCCTTAAAATCTTTATGAGAATAATATTGATAAGCAAAATTAAAATCTATATTGACTTGATTAACTCTTTGAGCGTTAATAATTGAATCCTGAGATACTCTTGTTATTTCATTATCTTTTGAAACTCTACTTACCTCCTTCGTTGTTGAACTACAATTGAAATACATATTTAAAATAATAGCAGTTACAAATATGAACAAAAATAACTTTACTAAGAAAATATTCTTTTTACATTCTTTTTTCAAATTTAAAATCATCTTTATTAAGATATTCTTTAATTAAAAATTCAGTTAAACAAAAAGTATACAAAAATTTTTACTTCTTTTCTCTTGAAAACCATTTTTCCAATGAGCCAAATCCTAAACTTAATTTTATAACCTTTTCAGAAGGACTGTCATTATTTCCTGAACTTCGCATTCCGATTTCTAATGCAATATCAATTCTTGCAAGGTCATTAGAAAAAGGAAGACCCAAACCACCTGTTAAGAAATATTCCTTTATAGAAGCATTATTAACATATTTAATATATGGAGAATTAATAAAAAATCCCCATCTATAACTCATTCTCTTTATGTATTCATCATATAAATTTTTAGAAGGAGTAATTTCTCCACCAAATCCAATTTTATAAGCATTTTTCACAAAATCAATAACTGAATCATTGTATTTCATCTGACTGCCATTGAAAATAAATATGTCAGAGCCTAAAATAATTTTCTGGTTTAATTGGTAAATTCCTCCCAGACCGAACGAATATGGAAGATTAACATTTATTTTTTGAGATTCACCGGAGGAACTATATATATGATTATATTCAATTCTCCCTTTAAGTTTTGAACCCGTTGAGAAAAAACCACCAATTTTCGTTTTGTTATTGATTTCATAAGCAAAACCATAATTAAAATAATTACCATAAAGGATTTTATCAATATTATCTTTGGTATCGGTATAATTTACATCGTAAAAATCAATAATCGTTCTTTCTTCCAATCTTCCAAAGAGTCTATTTATAGAAATGCCAAGAGCCAATTTTTTAGACAGTTTTAAAGCTACCCCTCCACTCCCAGAGGTCAATCCTCCATTGCCGACTAATCCAGTTGAATATTTTAAATCTTTTTCATACGAATAAAACTCGTATTCATAATCACTAAATGGGAACATACCCACAGTAATGAGAAATCCATCAACTATTTTTATGGATAAAGAAGCACCGTTAAATCTTGATAAACTTGATGAAAAAGTATTCCCTTTTTGAGAAATTCTAACGCCTCCAAAAATAAAACCAGTATTAAATGCAGTATCTTTAAGGTTTGCAGAACAAGCAGGATTTAATCTATTATGGGAAATATCGTCACCGATTGCAAGTCCAATATGCCCCATTCCAGCCGAACGAGTATTGATAAAATAATAAAGTTCACCCAAACCAACTGTCGAATATATCGACTGTGAATATAATAGGTTATACTTTACGCCTATTAAAATTAAACAAATCAGGGTTTTTAAAAAAATCCTCATATCTGATTTAAAACTTTCTAAAATTTATATTTTTAAATGTTCTATTTAAACAAAATATACTTATATAAAATATATCATTAAAACTGATTCTCAGTTCTGGGAACTGTGTATTCTATAATTAATTTTGGAGATTCTTTTTGATTCCAATTAAACATATATTTACCCGCATATTCACCTTCATTATAAGATATTAATAACAATCCGTAATTTTCCTTTAAATTTGATAACCACTGCTGAGCAATCCCTGTAACATTTATTTGTACTATACCGCTATCTGTAAAAGTTGAATAATGTTGATTACTAAACAAATTATCATCATCAAATCTTAACTCTTCGGGTTTCCATGAAGAAGAATCAATTCTGAATGCGTAAATTTTATCCTTATCATTTCAAATTATAATTTGCTATTATTTTTATATTGATGCTGCTATTCAA
>CAZBIT010000083.1:0-7851 GCA_964491835.1 uncultured bacterium | reverse complement strand
ATTTTTTGAAGTTCATTTAAAAACTCTGCCTGGGCACGTGAACCCTCATATATAAGTCTATCTGAAAGTGTAAAAAATCCACCCCCGGGGCCAAAAACGTTATTATGGGTCCCTTCAGCCCATTTTTTAGCACCTTCTTTCTGTTTTTCTCTATTTTCCTTGGTCGGATTATCCCACAATGGAGACTGACGACTTCCAAGTCCCCAGCCAAGTTCTGTTGAATAGCAGGTTGGAATATTCATCTGTCCAATCTTTTCTTCCAATGTCATTCTTGATAGTAAATCTTCAACTCTCACATTTATTGGCTTACTTGAATCCAAATATATCGGTCTATCTGCACCTACCTGTCCAAAAACAACAATATTTATTAAAAAAATATGACAAACAACAAAAATTAACATTTTAAAATAATTTCTGTAAAACATTTCTACCCTCCTTTGTTGTAAAAAGATTATTTTTTGATAAAAATATTTTTTAATATAAAATAAATAAATAAATTAAGCAATAATAATATTGAATTTTGTTTTGTATATTTTATAAAAGTAAACTAAATTTAAAAAAATAAATAAATAATTTAGAATAGAAGAGGCGACATTTATGAAAATAAATAAAATGCACAAGTGGATTTACATATTTTTATTTGGACTAATTTGTTTTCTTATTTTATCGAAATCCAATATTTCCAAAACAGAAGAAAATAAGAAATCTGCAATGGATTTAAATTATTTTCCTAATGCAAAAGTGAAAGAGATTTACAGATTACGATTGAACCCTAATGATTTACTTCTTGAGAGTATTCAGGAATTAATTAAAAGAGAAAATATCAAAGATGGAGCAATAACATCAGGAATAGGAACATTGAGCGAATGTAGAATGCACTGGGTAATTACTACAGATTTTCCTTCTAAACAAAAGATAACGACTATTAAGAAGCCGTTGGAAGTATCGTCGATATCAGGCATTATAGCAGATGGAGTTCCACATTTACATATGACTGTATCAGATACGTCTTTTGCTCTTGCTGGACATCTTGAAACAGGTTGTAAGGTTCTTTATTTAGCAGAAGTAGTCATAGAAAGTTATGAAGGAATGCCTCTAATAAGACGCCCAAACAAATACGGAACAAACATGCTCGAGAGGAAATGACCTGTTCAGAGACAAAAAAGAATAAAATAAAAGAAATTTATTTCTTCTCTTTATATTTTTCAACAGTTCTATCAGGTGGCATTCCCAAATCTTCATAAAGTTTCAATCGTGATTTCTGGTCGCTTTCGTTTATATTTCTTGCAATTTTTCCCGCTTCGATTGCCTTTTCTCTCGGGACGACAATAACCCCATCCCCGTCGCCAACAATTACGTCCCCAGGAAAAACAAGAACACCGCCACAGGAAATTGGCCTATTGTATGATTCCAACCTCAATCTGCCAGGTCTTATTCCGCGAGAAATATATTTTGTATAAACAGGTGCCTTAATTAATATCAACTCGTCAGTATCTCTTGCACCAGCATTGGTCACAACTCCAACCGCACCTCTTTTTAGCCAGCCCATGCAATTTTCCGAACCAATAAATCCAACGTCTCCTGTTTCACTTGCGTTAATTACAATAACGGTATTTTGTTTGATCAGTTTGTCCCAGGGATTTGGAGCAATAGCATAGCCCTCATTTTTCAATTTATTGAATGTTTCTGGTGTTGCCAATATCCTTTGATCAGTAGGAACATAAGTAGCGGTGAGAGCAAAGCCGACGAACCGATGCTTAAAATTTTCCATATCCCTGAACAAAGGTCGAATGCCTCTATCCATAAGTCCGATATCCTGAAGACCTACACCATCCATTCCGTCGCAAACATCCGTCACACGAAGGTCTTTGTATAAATCAAGAATCTCTTTTTGAGCGGACTCACTGTTATCAAAACTTTTATTCTTCAAAAATAAAACACCTTCAGGGGTAGTAAGATTTTGAGCAAAAGTAATATTTGATAATTGAATAGCAAAAAAGATTAACAAAAATAAGAAAAAATATTTCCTACTTCTAACCATAAATCCTCCTTTTTGATTTTATTTCTTTAAAATTAAAAAGACATTAGCAAATTTCAAAAACCTTGATATTCCTATGTAATATCAAATAAATTATTCCTGTGAAAACTATCTTGTGTCATTCTGTCCCGCTATAAGCGGGATCAGAATCCATTAATTTTAATAATTTAGATGCTGATCCCGAACACTCGGGACAGCATGACATAGGAGTTGCATTAATATAGAATTCAATTTAATAAAATTTGCAAAAGTTTTGGAAATTAAAAAATATCAAACATTTTATTTTAAATGTGCTGATATGAAATCCTCTATTATTTGCTCTAATTCTTGCTCATTTGAGTAATGATATGCATTTAAATGAGATATATCGAATGGTAATTCTTCAGGTTTATTTTGAGTTATGATTAAAACTTCTTTATTCAAAGTATGCATCATTCCTAATTCATAATATACATTTAGATTATTTTCTGTTAATTCGGCAATAATTAATTTAGCATTATATATATAAGTATATATTTTATTTTCTATTCTCCCCAAAATAATATCTTCATCACTTCTATAACAAGATAACACCCAATTTTTATTATTTTCTATCTTATTTTTGATGATATTATAATATAAATTAAGTCCTTCATTACCAAATGGCATAAGAACAAAAACAAAATTCCCTGTTGCTTGGATAGGAACTATACTGTAATACTTATTCTTAGTAACGTGGTCAGGTTCTTTGAGTTTAGAAGCCAACTCTTCCATTTCTTCAAATCTTCCATCTTTAATTACATATCGTAAATCATCCTTTGATTCCAATAAACCTATATTAATGGAAAGATTTTGAATAGCTTTTATTATTTGGTCCCATTCATAAGGTAATGAAATATAGATATCGTAGGCAGATAAATAAGATTGGGGTTCAAAGATTTCTCTGGCAAAAAGCACAAAACATTGTGCACATTTACCTTCTATTGTCTTAGAATTATCATCCCTAATTTTAAAAAAGTCATTCCAATTACCAGTGTGTATTTCCAAAGTTTTATCAGTATTTTCTCCTGTATCTAAATATCTTGCTAAGGCTTTTGCAGCCAAAAGACCTAAGTTACATTTCGGAATTTCTTTAAGTATATCAATGTAGTGGGAGCGTAAGAGTGTTCCCGAAAATTTCACAAAGTATTCATCAAAATTATAATAATCATTTAAATTAAATACTCTAATATTGACTTGTTTGACATACTCAGGGACATGAACATCCAAGTCAGATATAAATCTCAAAACTTTCCCTTTGTCAATATTAGCATAATAATATGTTTTTTTTGAATTCATTTTAATTATTCCTTTGATAAAAAAAATTTATTATTTTATTGTTGAATATTCTAAATTTAATGATATAAAGAATAAATGTCAAAAATTATATTGTAATATTAAAAAATTGTTTAATTAAGATAAAAAAATAAAAAGGAGAATCCTATGCAACTCAACCGTCGCAATTTTCTTAAAACAACAATCAGTGCAAGCTTGCTTACTGGAACTATGAAATGTCAACAAAAAAAAGAACATCCAAAATTAACTTCCCAACAATTAGATAAGGCAGGAGAAGAACCTATCCTTAAGACAGAATTTTTTACTGAGCCCGTCAAAATTGAGTCAATCGAATTACTCTATAATGATAAATATTACTTTGTCCGCACAAGGTCAACTGATGGTGCAGTCGGAATCGCAGTTACAGACAGTCGGGCAAGTTATCTCTATCCAATGTTGGAAAAATTAATTATTCCTTATTTCATTGGAAAGGATGCACGAAATCTTGAATCACTCATTGATGGAGTTTATGTTTACAATAGCAATTACAAACTATCAGGGATTGCATTTTGGTGCTGTGTCGCTTGGGTTGAATTCAGTTTATTAGACCTTCTTGGGAAAGTAGCAAGCAAATCAGTGGGAGAACTTTTGGGTGGAGTAGTAAGAAATGAGGTCCCAATTTATGTTGCAAGTGGACGTAGGAATACGACACCAGAAGAAGAAGTCGATTTGCTTTTGAAAAGCATAGAGGAGACGGGAGCCAAAGCAGTAAAATTTAGAGTCGGAGGACGAATGAGTAAAAATGCTGATTCGATTCCGGGCAGAACTGAAGCACTTATTCCTCTTGCCCGAAAAAAACTTGGAGATGAAATCACACTCTATGCGGATTCTAACGGCTCTTATGACGTGCAAAAATCAATTGAAATCGGCAAACTTCTCGAAAGCATCAATGCAGGTTTCTTTGAAGAACCGTGTCCCTTTGATTACCTCGAAGAAACCAAACAAATTGCGGATGCTCTCTCTATTCCAATTGCCTGTGGAGAACAGGAAACTCGTGTATGGGGATTTAGGTGGATGATACAAAATAATGCCGTTCAGGTCGTTCAACCCGATTTGCACTACAATGGCGGTTTCATCCGTTCAAAACGTGTATCCAAGATGGCTGACTTGGCTGGAATACCAACGACTCTGCATATCACCGATGGACTCAGTGACGTCGATATGCTTCACTTTGCATCCTGTACACCAAACATTGGAAAATTTCAAGAGCATAAAGGAAGTGTATCTGAAATTAGTTCTTGGTATGACCCGCCACTTCAAATCAAAAATGGTATAATAAACGTCCCTACCGGACCCGGCTTAGGAATTAAACACGATGCTGAACTGCTCCGCAACGCGAAAAAGATTGTGTAATATATTGCGTTCTGTAATTTTACAATTAAAGACCCCGACCCCCGCTACAAGCGAGGGTGGGATGACAATATTCTTTTGTCAATTTTTCTTTAAAATCAAATAACAGACAATATCCCTCTGAAGCACCCAATTGTTTCTGCGGAACCGGGTAATGGGTCGCTTTCGTCTTTTTCGTATTCAAGTGCAGCAACGCCTGTGTAATTGATTTTAAGTAATGTTCGTAAAATCTTTGGGAGGTCAACGACTCCTCTGCCTCCCTCGATTGCGCTACCTTCCTTTGACGCCGCAGAAACATCTTTTATGTGAATATCATATATTCTATCGGCATATTTCTCTAATTCAACTGATGGATCAATACCAAGGCGTTGCGTGTGTCCAATATCAATACACAAACCAATTCGTTTGTCAAGGTCTTTAATCTTTTCATACACGCTTTGCGGACTTGGGAAAAGTTCATCACCTGGTCCGTGGTTATGTACGGCAACTTTTATGTCGTATTCTTGCACCTTTGTATTCACTAATGGAAGTAGTTCATGATTCGGCACACCAATAATAACTCTCATTCCTGCGGTCTTCGCATAATTAAATGCTTGATTAACTTCTTCTTCTGCCTTCATATAAACCACACCACAACCGTATAAATCAAGCCCTGCATTTCTTGTCTTTTCAGCGACCGCCTTTATAACGTCTTCAGTGCTGTTTAATTCTAAATGGAAATTTTTAAATGCAATGTGCTTCAATCCCAGGCGATTTGTCATAACCAAAGTATTTTCCAAACTGAATTTCCTGAAAGTGTAAGATGCCATTCCAAGATTAAGACGTTTATATCCTTCTTTCACGGTTACTGGTTCTGGTTTTGCACAACTTACACCAGACAATGCACCAATTGTTATTCCAGCGCAGGCGGCCTTAAAAAATTCTCTCCTTGTTGTCTTGATGCTCATATTCAACTTTCCTCCTTTTTTAAATTAAGTTGTAAATAATTGATACTTCGATTGGGGAAATTGATAAAAAATATTATAATATAAAAGCAATATTATTTTTTGATTTTATAAAAATTTTTCAGATCTTTAAAGACATCGTCAATTGTTCCCGTTGTGACTTTGCATTGGGGCAATGAGTCCAAAAAAATCTTTCCATAAAATTTTTCGACTATTCTTTTATCAAGGATGAGAATAAATCCACGGTCGGTTTTTCTTCTGATTAATCTTCCGAAACCCTGCTTGAATTTAATGACTGCAAGAGGGATACTGTATTCAAGAAATGAGTTCCCACCTTTCATCTCGATGTCTTCAGTTCTTGCTTCGATTATTGGGTCGGTGGGAACACGAAATGGGAGTTTTACTATTATGATGGATTCGAGTGAACTCCCTTCGACGTCAACGCCTTCCCAAAAACTATCGGTTGCGAAAAGAACAGACGTAATGTCTTTACGAAAATAATCGAGAAGGTATGACCTGCTGAAATCTCCCTGTTTTAAAGAAACAATGTTTAAGTTTTTTTGTAAGGGCTCTTGAAGTTTTTCAAATGTCTCATTTAACATTTTATAAGACGTGAAAAGAACAAACGCTCTTCCCTCTGATAAAGAAATTGAGCGAAAGATTATTTTATTTATGTTTTCTACGAAGTCCTCACTATCGGGATTAGGAATCGTGATTGGAATTCCAATCATTACCTGTTTTGGATAGTCAAATGGAGAATAAAAGATACTTTCAGAATATCTATAAGGTGAAATTTTGGATAATCCAATTCTGTTCTTCATAAATTCAAACTTTTTATCAACCGTTAGCGTTGCGGACGTTAATAAGACCGTCTTGAAGTGCTTAAAAAGAGTTTCTTCAAGTTCAGAAGAAATATTGAGAGGAATAGAAAAAACAGCAATTCTTTTGCCATAGGTAAGTTCTTCTGTTTCTATCCATCTTACTCTGTCGGATTGGTCTGAAATGAATATATCTTGGAGTTTTTCCCTTAATTCGTCAATTCTTCCACTCAATGCCTGAAGTTCTATGATTCTGTCCTCAAACTCTTTATATACCGCTGGCGACAAAGATTCGATTGATTTTTTTAACTCCTTTAAGTTCTTTGAAAATACCTGTAAACTTTTCTGAAAAGTGTAAATATTTGGGATTAACTTATTTTTCCAAATCTCAGTTTTTTTTATGTTGTCTTTAATTCGTAGTTTTCTACTTTCTGATGATTTTCCATTACTGCTCTCCCCGGGTATTAAACTTGAAACCAAAAGGAATGTATCATCGTTAAGTGAGGTGAGTTCTTTTTTTTGGGGTATAATTTTTTCTTCTATCTCGGATATCAAAGGAGAAATTTTACTTTTAAGATTTCCTCTATTTTTCAGTATGAGTTTAGTTCTTAATATAGATAATAGCCCTTTTGATTCACCTGTTGCTTTTTCAGAATAAATTCGACCCAAAAGTTTTATAATACCTCCTCTTGAAACTTCAAGCCCGAAATAGTCTGTTGCAACGTCTTCCGTATGATGTGCTTCATCTATGATTATTCTCTGATATGGAGGAAGAACAGCAATGTCAGAAAACATACCTGACTTTGAACGAACGTAAAGGTCGGCAAAAAGTAGATAATGGTTAATGATTAATATGTTTGAAACCGATGCCTTTCTTCTGGATTTCACGAGAAAACAATTTTCATAATATCTACATTTTGCCCTAAGGCAGGTATCACCTTCACAACACAACCTCTCCCAGGTTTCTAATTTTGGGGGAACCTTTAACTCCGATTTATCTCCTGTGGATGTTTTTCTCGCCCAGTCAAGAAGGAATTTCAATTCTTCTTTTTCTTCAGGTATAATTAAAGGTGGCATCTCCCTTTCTTCCGCTTCCAATTTACGTATACAAAGATAATTACTTCTACCTTTAATTAAGACCGCTTTGAAATCTACGTCAAGAATCTCTTGAAGAAAGGGTATATCTTTGTTTATGATTTGTTCTTGAAGATTAATAGTATTTGTGGAAACAACGCACCTTTCTTCGTTATATAAACTCCAATATATTGCGGGTATTAAATATGCTAGTGTCTTACCTATGCCTGTTCCTGCTTCGATAATCATAATTTTATTATTATTGAAACCATCC
>CAZBIT010000082.1:0-7901 GCA_964491835.1 uncultured bacterium | reverse complement strand
GAAACACTAATCAGCCGACCATATATGATTAAAGCGGGATTATTTGAAGGTGTCGATGCGGTTATTGATAACCATAATAGCAGTGGTTTTTCTACTGGTTATGGTGTTGGCGGGAGTGCAATGTTTTCGACTATATTCACGTTTAAAGGTAAAACAGCACACGGTGCCTCACCCTGGGCAGGTCGGAGCGCTCTCGATGCAGTGGAAATAATGAACGTTGCAACTAATTATCTTCGTGAACATCTTTTTTATACGCACCGACTCCACTACGTGATTATTGAAGGGGGTGAAGCACCTAATGTTGTTCCTGACAAAGCAAGTGTATGGTACTATGTCCGAAATTCCGATAGAACAGTAGAGGAAATGTATGGAAGGGTCGTTAACTGTGCCAAGGCAGCCGCTCTCGCCACTGAAACGGAATTAGTAAGTATCAGATGTCTCACAGCAATCCATCAGAGTCATTTTAATAGGACTTTAGCAGAACTATTTCAGAAAAACATAGAATTAGTTGGAATGCCCGAATGGTCAGATGAGGAAAATGCATTTACAAAAGCACTCCAAAAAGAACTCGGCAAAAAAGAAGAAGGAATGCCAACCAAAGTCGATTCATTGAAACCACCGAGTGAAGTATTTGTTGGTGGTGCTTCTTCTGATATAGGTGATGTTACTCTTATTGCTCCAACTTCTACTATTTCATTCCCCGGAAACGTCCCAGGAGCAATTGGTCATCACTGGTCTTATGTTGCGGGTAATTATGGCTCGACAGCATGGAAGGGTCTCAATGCCGGTGCAAAAGCAATTGCAGCATCTGCCATCGATTTACTTACTAAACCAGAAGAACTTAAAAAAGCAAGAGATGAGTTTGAAGCATATACAAAAGAACATCCTTATAAATCTCTTTTACCAGATGAAGCGGTTCCACCACTCGATCTAAACAAGGAATTAATGGAAAAATGGCGTCCTATGATGGAAAAATATTATATCGAATAATTAAAATAAACCCAAATGATTAATTACCTGAAAATTGCAATAGAATAATTAATATTAAGATAATTAAGAAATTATATTGATAAAATTGGTAATAAAGTAGGGACAACCTTAGGGTTGTCTTTATGGAATAAATTTAGATATTATTTTTTGTATCGCAATTTTTGGGTAATTATTAATAAGACATACATAGGCAAAAATTTACTTATTTAAAAATGCAGAATCTCTCATAAAATATCTTTTTTCTGAGTAAAATTTAGATAATGACTTACACCTATCTATATAAGGATTATTGGGTGAATTAAGATAATCTTCAAGGTTCATCACCATAGCAATGGCTAATTGATTAATACCTTTATACAATTGTTCAGTAGTTCCTGGAATAATTTCAAAACCCAACTTTTCATATTTTTTTCTTGTCCTTGGATGAGTGGCAATTACATAAATATTCTTTTTAGGATTTGATTTCCAGGAATCCAATATGATAAGGTCATGTAGCCCTACTTCAATTTTTTCCTTTGAACTCCAATATTCTGGAATTATTGCCAATCTTGATATTTCAAAAGGTTTTGAATTTTTTTCTAAAAGATTGTTTTGATTTTTATCTTTACCTTTATTAAAAAGATTTAAAAATTCTTGAGGCAGGTTAAATGTATTCATAATTGGGAAAAGTATAGGCCTATTTAAAAAATCTTTAATCACAGAGTCTTTCAAATTACGAAAAATGTCCTCTATTACATCCGAATAAATAGACCTTTTATCTCCACTTATAATCCGAACCATACCTATTAAACGCTTCGATTTGTCTGTTAATTCAAATACCCCTAAAAATGTTGAATATAAATCATAGTAATCTATATCAAGTTGGTCTTCATTTGATTCGATAAAATTGACATATCTATAAACAAAATATCTTAACGCAAACATTTGCAAGAATTCACTTCTTTCATTAAGTTCTTTGAAGATAAACTTTTTTCCGAATGCAATATCCTGATTGATATTAGGGACCTTCTCTTGGCCATTAAAGAATTTAAACTTTTCAAAATTCTCACAAATATTATTTCCAGATGGGGACATTATCATTTAAATTTCCCTTGCAATGCTTTTAATTATAATATAGAATTTTTTTCTTAAATCTCAGAACCTCATAAAATTGCTCCCTGCTATTAGTTCACTAACGAGATTGACTTCCTTATAAATTTTATCAGTAAAGTCGTAATTGCATGATAATATATCTAATAGTGTTTCCTTTTTAAATTCTTTAACACCTTCTTTACCTACGTATCCAGCATTTCTTAAAAGTAAGAAGTGTTCATCCGTAATTTCCGTTGAATAGCCGATATTTTCAAATCCTTTTCTCATTTCATTACACTTTTTTAATAATTCCTTTCCATTTTGATTGTCAAGTAAAATATCGATATCATTCCACATTTCTACTGGTTTGTAAAGTATATATTCATATTCAATAAATTTTTGAACAAAGTCATCACCGATTTTAAAACAATATTTATCTGGCTCATTAAACCAATCTGTCTGTGGAAATGGTCCCGGGGGAGAACACAAAATAGAATCGGGATTTATTTCTTTGGCTAATTTCAGATTTTCATTATACACTTCCTGCAAATTAATTTCTCCCATTGTTGGGACTGGATAAATAAAAGAAATTCCGACATCTATGTCAATTTCAACTAATTCCGATGCCTTTCTTAGTGCTCTAACCGTATATATCAAGTCTTCTTTATTCCTCAGTTTGTTTAATGCTCGATGGTTAATAAAATCATTCCCCGATTCAGCACCAAAAAACAATGCTCCTAAACCTGACTTGATTAATGTTTGAAACATTTCAACTAAATTTGAAAAAACTGATGAATTCTTACTATCTTTAACGGCTAAACCAAACATTGAATATTTAATATTTAGTTTATCCTCCAGTATCAATTCAGAGATTCTTAATATATGATTAAAATTGGGGCTTGAACCAGCAAAACGGAAAAGACCAATCCCTTTTTTAATTATGAATTTTATTTCATCAACGACAAGTTCGGGTTTTCTGGCTTGGTATTCATAAAATTTCGAATGAACACAAAAACTACATCGACCATAAGGACATCCTAATGAATCAATTATAATATGAACCTTCACTTTATTTTCCACATCTAAATATTCTGGAATACTTTTTTGGTTAATTTCGAGTTTTTTCTTTTCTGTTTTTTTTATTGAACCGTTGTTTCTATAAATTAGATTTTTTATTGTGTTTTTTTCTGCTGCTCTTTTTATTTCGGAAATAATATCAGATTTTTTTTCGTATTTTTTAGCAATTGTTAAAATATCAAGAATAGTCGATTCACCTTCCGAAACCACCGCTAAATCAAAGTCACTATATCGAAGAAAATCCTCCATATAAATCGTTGGATGTGGTCCACCCGCAATGGTTATAGTTTCAGGACTATATTTGTTCACCTTTTTAACGAGCTCTTTTGACCATTTGAAACAATCGCCATACCACACTTTAATCCCTAATAGTGGAATGTTTTTATTGGCAATTTCTTTTGCAAGTTTCGTCAAATATCCATTCATTTTTATATTAATTATTATATCCAAAATCTTCTGAATAATTAAGGTCATCAAAGGCAGAATTTTATCTTTTATTAATCTATATTTATTATTATTATTTATAATATTTTTATATATTATTCTATTTATTTTAGTCAGGATTTTAGGAGAAATATTATCATAAAAATCAATAGTTGCCCAATCTTCTATAACTATATTGAAACCAGCTTCTTTACAACTTTTCAAAAGTATTCCTATTCCATTTTCCAAAAAAGTATCGCTTGGAGAACGTTTTCTCGGTGAAATTGAATTCCATAATAACATATCATACATAGTTTGACTTAATTGTTATTTTAAGTATAATTTTGACTTTTATTAATAACTGCCTTTACACTACTAATTAATCGTTTAGGACTAAATGGCTTTGTTTCATATAAATCCGCACCTACATTATACCCTTCCGATTTTTCACACTCCTGACCCTTGGCAGATAAAATTACAATTATAATATTTTTGGTTCCTTCATTTGATTTTATTCTTCTGCAAATCTCGTATCCTGATATTCCAGGAAGCATAATATCTAATATTATCAAATCTGGTTTTAATTTTTCAGTAAGAGTAATTGCTTCCAATCCATTACCAGTTTCATAAACTTTAAATCCTTCTTTCTTTAAATATAAACTTATTACATTTCTGATTTTTTCTTCATCCTCAACGACTAATATTATTTTGTTTTCTTCCATTATGAGAAGTTTGCTCCTTGTATAAACTTCAATGAATTAAATCTTTTTTGTTAATTTTTTTTGATTGGTATTGTAAAATAGAATGTAGTTCCCTGTCCTACTTTACTTTCGAACCATATTTTTCCTTTGTGATTCTCAACGATTATTTTTGAAATTGGCATTCCAAGTCCAGTTCCTTCGGAGTGGTGATTCACTTCTTCAATCTGTTGAAATTTGTCAAATACTTTATTAAAATCTTCTTTTTTTATGCCATGGCCAGTATCAGATATCGATATTTCTGCGTTATTATACTTTACATCTCCAGAAATGGTTATGATTCCACCTTCTTGAGTAAATTTTATTGCATTGCTTAATATATTAGATAAAACCTGTATTATTTTATCTTCATCTGCAAAAATTATAATAGAGGAATTTTCCAAATTGTTTATCAATTTATGCTTATGTTTAATTGCTGCTCCAGCCAATCCTCTAACGCTTGCATTTACCAATTTGTTTAAATTAACGTAATTAAATTCAAACGGCATTCTTCCAGCTTCCATCTTCGACAGATCAAGAACGTTATTTATAAGGCGCGTCAACCTATCACTTTCGCTTTTTATAATTCCCAAGTAGTTTTTTTCTTCTTCTTTAGATTCCGCCATATCGTCAAGAAGGACTTCGGTATACGCAACAATCGAAGAAAGTGGCGTTCTGAGTTCATGTGAGACAAGAGCAAGAAAATCATCTTTTGATTTATCTAATGTCTTGAGTTCTTCATATGCTTTTTGAAGTTTTTCACTATATATTTTCAATTCTTTATGTTTTTCGCTCAATTCTTTGGTTCTCTCAACAACCTTTGCTTCCAATTCCTTGTTCCAATTTTCGATTTCTTCTCTTGATTTTTTTAATTCTCCCGTCATTTGATTAAACGACTGCGCCAAAACACCTATCTCATCCTTCCTTTTGATTTCAACATAGTGGTCAAGATTCCCTTGAGCAATAATTTTCGTTGCATCCATTAATTTTCTTAATGGTTGGGTAACAAATCTTATCATTACTATAGTGAGAATTATTCCAATCAAGATAATGCCAAATGTTATCACAAATGCTTTTTTCTGTATTTCAGAAATTGCTTCATTAAGGTTTTTTGTGGAAACACCCAAATAAACTATTCCAAGCAGTTTTTTGGGGGGGGTATTTAAATTCTTAACTCCTTTCCCCTTAATATTATTAGAATCAAATTTATCACTGAATAGTAGCTCCTCATTTTCACTGATTTTCTCAGGCGTTATCTTAATTGGACTCATAATCTCAATTACTTTTTCCTTTGTATCTTCGAGTATTTTTTCTTTCACAAACGTTTCTTCACCAAAAAGTTCTATGGGAGAAGGAATATCCATTTTTTCACCAAGCTTAAACGTATCATTGTTACCAATTATTGTCCCATCATTATCAATTATTATTGCATATATTATTTCCTTTTCCTTCATTATGCCACTTATTAATTGTTGAAGACCTGGTTGATAATTTGTCATAACCCAATATTGAGAATTATAAGACAGATTATTTGCAAGTGAAGAACACCTTTTTTTTAATTCTTCCTCCATAAAGTTTTTCTGGCGATTTGTAAAGAAAAAACTGAGTATCAATGAAATAAAAATAATAAGCAAAGAAATCACCAGTATTGCCTGCCCTCCAAGACTCTTAAAAAACCTTATTTTATTTTTAACCTTCATAAAAATTATTAATTTATTTGGAAATTATTGTTGCATTTTTACGAATTTTTTCAGGAATCTTAAGACCGATACTGTCAACAATTCTTTCATTTATATAGATAATAATCTTTTGTGGATATTCATAGGGTAGTTGGGAAGGTTCATTTCCATTTAAAATTTTAACAGCCATATTACCCGACTGAAAGCCGACATTTCTATAATCTGCACTAACGGCAAATGCAGCCCCAGCACGAACAACCTTTTCAGACAAACCCATCACTGGAATATCGTTTCTAAATCCCTCCAATATTATATTTTTTCTTGATTCAACACTATTAACCATTCTGTCCACTATCAACCATATAACATCGACATATTTTATCAAATTATTTAAGGTCATCGGAACTTCTCGTTCATAACTCACATCTACTGCCACTAAATCAAGGTTAAGTTGTTTCGCAGCCGTTTGAGCTTCCTTAATGAGTTCTGAATTTTCATAAGGATTATATATAACGCCTATTGTTTTCAAATTTGGAATCATTTCCTTAAGGGTAGAAAATTGCTTGATTACAGGAATTGATAATGAAACACCTGTTATATTTTTGTTATTTTTCCCAGATTGATGGTTTGAATTAATAAAGTTTGGATTTAAAACCATCGAAAACACAACTGGTATATCGTTTATGTATGTATGCAAATTATTGGCAGATTTTGTCCCCAATCCCAAAATCAAATCTGGTTTAAGTTTTCTAATTTCGTTTGTAATTTTCGGATTAAAATTATTATCGCCGATGTCGGATATTTGATTAATTTCAAACTTTATATTTGAATTTGACAAAGCATCTTTAAAACCATCAAGTGCCAATCTATATTCATCCAGGTCACTACTCATCAAAACAACAATTTTAACAGTTCCAGACGTGCCTTTCTGTTGGGAATTAATTAAGTCGTAATTTAATAATAGAGACAATAAAAAACAAATTGTTTGTAAGAATATAAGAATGATTCTCATTTGAATCTGACTATTTTAAATAATCAATCACAGTATGAAAAAATTTTTAAAACTTAACATTAATTCGAATTCCAACTCTTCTTCCAATACCTTCACCGATTGGGTACTCTTTATGAACACTATTAAATAGATTATTAAGTATTAAAATTATATTTGCTTGTGTATTGGGTAATTTATAAGCCAACCGAATATCGAAAGTAAAATAAGATTTTATATTATGTTCTTCTGGAATGCTGTTATTATCGGTATCAATATCCCATTTTGTTTCATCCACATATCTTCCCAATAAATTGAATGACATTCCATTGTTGAAAGAGAAATCTGAAATTACGTTAAATTTATTTTTTGGAGGCATTTGATAATGATTTAAGGTATATTCGTTTTCCACATTAGAATAAGAATAATTTCCTCTCAATCTAAACCAATTATTTACAAGAAAATCCAAATCAAGTTCACCACCATAGGTCTTTGCATTTCCCAAATTTATAAATGATTGGACTAATGCAGATGGTATTGGTAAATTAGTATTTGGGTCAATGATTAATTCTCCAGTAACGGGGTCGTGAATGAAAGAAATTGGGTTAAAGTTCCCTGTGCCTATAAATTCACTAATTTTGTTATAGAACAAATCGATTTTTATTTTTGCATTCCGTTTACATAAAGTTTGATACCCAAATTCATAAGCTTCAATCTTTTCAGGATTTAACTTTTTGTTTCCGAGAATAGTAATATTCACTTCTGAGCCGGGTGGTAAAGGTGGTGAAGGAAGTGGCTCTGGTTTTAAAGGTATCTTCAAGTATGAGTCCGTAAATGATGGATTACGGAACGCTTTACTTGCTGAAATCCTAAAAGTGTGATTTTTAAACGGCTCGAAAAGTAAACTCCCTCTGGGACTTAAATTATTCTGTACTA
>CAZBIT010000081.1:0-7922 GCA_964491835.1 uncultured bacterium | reverse complement strand
TTAGAGGAGTTAAAAATTAAAAATGCCTGGGCATTGGCAGCGTATGTAGATTTGCTCCAAACCGCTGAATATGCTCTTCCATTAAACTATAAAAAAACAAAAAATCCTTTAGAAAAATCAATTTGGAAGAAAGTTCGAATTGGAGGACAATATTACACTGAACCAGATAATACCCCAATTAATATTCTAATCAATCTTACTGGTAGTGAAGAAGGTTATATTATAGAAAAGTGTTGGATAGCCCAAGATGAAGAATTTGAAAGTTTTAAAAAAAATCTAAACGAATGGCAAAAAATATTAATGGACTATTATAATGTATTTGTTAAATGAGTTTTTAGGAAATGTATTATTTATATGTACATTCTAAAAAAACTTTTATACAATTAATATTATTTTTAAGGTCTGAAAATGTTTGACGGTATATTGAATATTAAAAATATGACATTTTATGCCTTTCATGGTGACGATATTAAAGAAAGGGAACTTGGTCAAAGGTATGAAGTTGATGTTGAATTAAAATTCGATATGAAAAACGCTATAAAAGAAGATAATGTTAAATTTACAGTAAATTATAAAAAAGTTTTTAAAATAGTTGAAAGAATAATTCTTGGTAAACGCTTTAAATTGATTGAAACGCTTGCTTCTAATATTGCGGACGAATGTATTAAGACGCTTAAGATTAAAAAAATTGCTGTAAGAGTGAGAAAACTTAAACCACCCGTTGAGGGAATTTTAGATTATGTTGAAGCGGAAATTATAAAAACGAAACGTTAAATTTATTTTATGTTAAAATGCCAGAGGTATTTTTATCTTTTGGTTCAAATCTTGGGGATAGAGAAAAAAATATTTTAGATGCAATTAGATTAATTGATGAAATATCTGATATAAAAATTATAAGAGGTTCTTCTCTTTATGAAACGGAACCCGTAGGATTTAAAAAGCAGAATTATTTTTTTAATATAGTATTAAGGATACACACGAATCTTTCCCCATTTGAGTTATTACGAGAGATAGAAAACATAGAAAGAAAACTCGGCAAGGATATAAAAAGGAAATGGGGACCGCGTAAGATTGATATAGATATTTTATATTACGATAGGGATATTATAAAAACAGAAAAACTGACAATTCCTCATCCTTTAATAAATGAGAGAATGTTTGTGCTTGTTCCAATGATGGAGATTGCAAGTGATTTTATCTGTCCTAAAACAAAAATGAAGATTTCTGATATAATAAGAAACTGCAATAAGAAAGATTCGGTTGCAAATGTAAAAAAATGGGAAGAATTAGTTCTTTTTAAATAAGTTAATTAAAGAGTTTATTTTTAGAATGAAAAAATTTCCCAAAGAATTTGAACTAATATCGGTGGAAGGGGCAATTGGTGTGGGGAAAACTTCATTTGCAAGGATACTTGGTGAAAAATTAAAGGCAAAGATTGTTCTTGAAAACGTTGAAGACAATCCTTTTATAAAAGAATTCTACCAAAATCCAAAAGAGTATGCATTCATAACGCAAATAAATTTTTTGTTTATAAGATATGAGCAATTGAAAAAACTTTTTCAGCGTGACCTTTTTTATCCAAGAATAATTACTGATTTTTTTTTCTGGAAGGATAGAATTTTTGCTTGTGTCAATTTAAACGAAAAGGAACTTACATTATATGATAAAATAGCAAACTTACTTGTTAAGGATGTGCCTATTCCAGACCTCATTATATTTTTACAGTCAAATTCAAAAAAATTGCTACAAAACATAAAAAAAAGAAATTATCCTTATGAAGAAAATATTGCAGAAGATTATTTAAAACTTTTAAATGAAGTTTATAATCAGTATTTTTTTAATTATGATATTTCACCTTTGCTTATTATTAATACCGATGAAATAGATTTTATTATGAATCCTGATAAAATTGATGATATTATAAAATATATTGAAAATCCATTTCAGGGAACTAAATATTACAGTCCAAAAAATAAGAAATAAAAAAATTTTGGGGATATAATGTTAAAATTTATTATATACGTTTTATTTTTTTATTTATTATATCGATTTATTAAGGTCTTATTTTTAGCACAAGGTGGTGAAGAAAAGAATATAAGGGATACCAAAAACCAAAAGTCATCTTTATCAATTGATAAAAGTAATGTTGAAGATGCTAAATTCAAAGACATTGATGGTGAACAGTAATATATTTAAGGAAAGATTGGCTTTCCTATGATGGAAAATTTCTATAGTTTTTTAAAGATATGTTTGTATATTTTTTTATTGTTTATATGGATAATAGGTTTTGGTTTTTTGAAAGAGGAATCATTTTCTCAAGAGATTGAATCAGTAAAATTTTTGAAAAAAGAAAGCGTTTCAAACAACGATGATACTTTGAACGTAAAATCTCCATTAGGTGCTGCTGTCAGGTCTTTATTTGTGCCCGGTCTTGGGCAAATTTATAATGAGAAAAAAGTTAAGGCATTTCTTGCATTTACTGGTGAAGGTGTATTGATATACTCAATTTTTAATGAGAATAAAAAGTATAATGATACTAATGATACAAAATATAGAGATAAAAGAAACACATTGCAATGGTGGTTATTTTTTGTTATTGGATTAAGCGTTGTTGATGCTTACGTTGATGCCTATCTTGATAGATTCAATGAAGATATGAATATCTCTTTTAATGGCAAAAGTTTTAATTTATTTATAAAATTTTGATGGCAATTTTATTAAAAGGAATCCATTTTTTATAATTAGGTGATGGATACAATGTTTTAAATTAAAAAGATTGTGGCATTTTCTTATAAATTTTGCTTCACCAGTCGCCGTTCTTTTAATTCTTTTAAATCTTATCAAATCGGGGTTTTTAACATAACTTAAATTTTATTTTATAGAGCATTATGGTATATGTGATTGAAGATAAATGTGATTACTGTGGGGTTTGTGTTTCTGTTTGTGTACCCGACGCTATTGAATTGAAAGAGACAAGTATTAAAATACTTGAAGGATGCACGGATTGTAAGTTATGTATTTATGTATGTCCTTTTGGAGCAATAACTGATAAAGTGGTTTCCGTTGTCAGATAAAATGTCGTTTATGGATAAAGGTCCAAATAATGAAAGAAGAATATGATATAATAATAGTGGGTGGAGGGCCTGGAGGTTCTACTTCTGCTTATTATTCTGCTACTTATGGTGTAAAGGTCCTTTTATTAGATAAAAGAAGGGATATTGGCTTTCCTATAAGGTGTGCGGAGGGAGTGGGGGAAGCGGGATTAAAAGAATTTTTAAAACCCGATCCTAAGTGGGCGGTAAATAAAATAAGTGCCTTTCGACTTGTCGCACCAGATGGAAATAATGTAACGTTAAAAAATAAAGAATTTGGATACATTCTTCAAAGAAGGATATTTGATTACTTACTTGCGGAGAAAGCGGCAGAAAAAGGTGCTCATATAGCAACTCGAACTTATGTAAATGGACTTATTGTGGAAGATGGTTTTGTTAAAGGAGTGACCGCTGAGTATCTTGGAAAGAATTTTTCCTTAAGGTCGAAAATTGTAATCGGAGCGGATGGAATTGAATCAAGGATTGCAAAATGGTGTGGATTAAAATCTCATGTACCCATTAAGGATATTGAGACCTGTGCACAAGTTACTTTGTCCAGTGAAAAAATAGATTCAAATTTTAGTGATTTTTATTTTGGAGAAAAAATTGCCCCGGGTGGATATGCATGGATTTTCCCAAAAAACGAATATATTGGAAATGTTGGCGTGGGAATATCAGGAATTTATTCAAAAAATAAACCCCCTATATATTATCTTGATGAGTTTATTGAGCGTCATTTTCCTGATGCTTCTGTTCTCACAAGGATTGCAGGTGGAATTCCCTGTGCTCCTCCATTAAAGAAAATCGTTATGAACGGATTAATGCTTGTTGGAGATGCGGCAAATCAGGCAAATCCCATTACCGGCGGTGGAATTATAAATGCTATGAAAGCAGGTAGAATTGCTGGTAAAATCGCAGCAGAAGCGGTTATGAGTGGTGACGTCAGTGAGAAAATGCTTAAAAAATATCAGGAGCAATGGGATGAATCTGTCGGAGAAATCAACAAAAGATGTTATAGAATGAAAAAGGTTATCTTTAAATTTTCAGATAAATCGCTCAATAAGCTTGCTGAGGTTTTAAATAATACCCCACCAGAAAAATTAACTTTAAAAGAAGTGTTTATTAAAGCATTGAAGCAACATCCCTCACTTATACTGGATGCTATTAATGTCTTTAAGTAAAATCTTTAATTTTCATATTATCAAAATTCTTTTTGAACCCTCCTTGTTTTTAATTTACTAAAATTTGAAATGAGTTAATACCCAAAAATTGCGATAGGATTTTTAATATCATAAATAAACAATATATTGTCTGAATTAATTTGGTGATATAATATTATGAATTTTTTCATTGTCGGTAATAACATTATTGTAGAGACGTTGCATGCAACGTCTCTACCACATGCATGCGTCTCTATTATAATTTATTTTCTATCGCAATTTTCAGGTAATATATAATTTTCAATTTTTAAATTATATTTTGAATTGTGATTAAATTCTCGTAAATTTCTTTAAAGAGTATTTTTATTAAATATTATTCAAAATGGTCTCGATTGCAAATATTTTAAGTATAATAAGAATAATTTTGGTTATCCCTGTTGTTTATTTTTTAAATAGAGATTTACCAAACGACTATTTAATAGTGGTGGGTCTGATACTGTGTGCTGTTTTAACGGATTATTTCGATGGATATTTTGCAAGGAAGTTCAATCAAATTTCTATTACTGGGAAAATATTAGACCCAGTTGCAGATAAAATATTTGTTGGTGCTGTTGTTATTTTTCTCGTTTTGAAAAGAGATTTTCCGTTGTGGTATACATTTTTAATAATTAGTAAGGATATTATCATTTGTATTTTTGGTTCTCTTATAATTAAAAAAAGGAAGTTGGTGTTGCAGTCAAATATTTTCGGGAAAATTACGAATAATGCCATTGTTTCGTCCACTGCGGTGTATATTATCGACTGGGACTTTATGAAACTTCCTTTAGTGTATCTTGGAACTTTTTTTATAGTTCTTACTCTAATTTCATATGGTAATATTTTTTTAAAAGTTCAGAAAGGCATCGTTACAAAAGAAAAAGGGAAAATATGATGGAGAATAAACTTGATAAATTAAAAGAAGGTCTCACAAAAACCAGAAAGGGATTTTTGAGTAAAATTATTGGAGTGCTTGGTAAAAAAGGTAAAATTAGTGAAGAGATTCTTGAAAATTTGGAGCAAATTTTAATAGAAGGGGACGTTGGAGTTTCCACAAGTATGGATATAATTAAAAACATAAAAGAAAGATGTAAATCAGATAAAGATTGTGACTTAGATAAGGTTTTATTATTTTTAAAAGAAGAAATTCTTAAAATTTTTGAAAATAATGGTTCTTTTCAAGAAGAAAAATTGGAGCAAAAACCTTGGATAATTCTTGTAGCAGGTGTTAATGGAACAGGCAAGACAACTACTATTGGCAAACTTGCATATTACTATAAAAACTCTGAGAAAGACGTTTTGGTAGTGGCGGCTGATACATATAGAGCAGCAGCAATAGAACAACTTGATATATGGAGAAAAAGGGCAAACGTTGATATGGTCAAGTCGCAACGGGGCGCAGAGCCCGCTTCCGTTGTCTATGATTCCATTAAAGCGGCTATATCGAGGAATATTGATGTGCTTATTATCGATACAGCAGGTAGGATTCATACCAAACAAAATTTAATGGAGGAGTTTAAAAAGATAAATAAAGTTATAAACAAATTAATGCCAGATGCTCCACAGGAGGTATTACTCGTTCTTGATGCCAATATGGGACAGAACGCTATTAGTCAGGCAAAAGAATTTTTAAAGTCAGCAGAAGTTACTGGTATTATCCTGACAAAACTTGATGGAACAGCAAAAGGCGGAGTAATTATACCTATAAAACGTGAACTGGGTATTCCAGTTAAGTATGTTGGCATTGGTGAAGGAATTACTGACCTTGAAATTTTTAATCCCAAAAGATTTGTTGATGCTTTATTCTCTTTTTAAAAAAAAATTGGAATTATTTCTTGATTTTTAGGGTTTAATATTATAGAAATAGTTGTTTTAACAAAAATTTTTATTTTATTTAAGTTAATTTTTAATTGTTGATTATCGTAAACATTTCAAAAAGTTTATAAAGATTGTAAATTATCCGAAATAAATCAATGGTTTTTTAGTGAATAAAATTTGTTTTATTACCCTTGGTTGCCCACGAAACACTGTGGATACCGAAGTAATTGCCGAGATTCTGAAAAAAGGGAGTTATTCATTCACGCCACATATTAGTGCGGCGGATATTGTTTTGATAAATACTTGTTCATTTATTAAGAGTGCTGAAAAAGAATCGCTTAATATGATATCTAAAATATCAGAACTTAAAAAAGATGGAAAACCAAATGAAATTATTGTTGTTGGATGTCTTGTTGAAAGATATAAAAATAATCTGAAAAACCTTTTAAAAGACGTAGATGATTTTTATGGTGTTGAAAAATTTTCTGAGATTGCGTCTCATTTTAATGTAAAAGGAAATTTCAAAAATTATAAAAGAACATTTTCTTCTTTTGGTCATTTTGCTTATATTAAAGTATCAGAAGGTTGTGATTCACATTGTAGTTATTGCACAGTTCCTGCAATAAGGGGTGAATATAGAAGTAGGTGCCCAGAAGATATAATTAAAGAAGCAAAAAGTTTAGCAAGTAATGGTGTTAAAGAACTTATACTTGTTGCAGAAGATACTGCAAGTTATGGAAAAGATTTGAATAATGGACTGAATTTAGGATATTTAATCAAGAACCTTAATAAAATTGAGCGAGTTAAATGGATTAGAGTAATGTATTTGCATCCTGCACAGTTAAGTGATAAAATATTAAACGATATAGTTTATTCCGATAAAGTTTGTAAATATCTGGATATTCCCCTTCAGCATATTTCTGATAAAATTTTAAAAAGTATGAGAAGAAGAATTTCGAAAAGAGAAATAATTAATATTATTGAGAAAATAAAGTTGAAAATGTCAGAAACGGCATTAAGGACAACTTTTATAGTTGGTTATCCAGATGAAACTGAAAAAGATTTTTGTGAATTGTATGAATTCGTGAAATCAATTGAATTTGATAGAGTTGGTGTGTTTACATATTCGAGAGAAAAGGGAACCGATGCTTATAAACTAAAAAATCATATACCAGAGAAAGTAAAAAGAGAAAGACAAAAGGAAATAATGCTACTTCAAAAAAGAATTTCTTTAGAAAAAAATAGAGAACTAATCGGTAAAAAACTTAACGTATTGGTCGATTTATGTGATGATGAAAAAGGGATTTCGATAGGCAGAACCGAAAAAGATGCACCTGAAGTAGATAATTTCGTCATTATAAATAACAAAATAAAATCAGGAAGTTTTGTTGAAGTTAAAATAAAAAATGCAAAAGAATATGATATTTTTGGGGAATTATAATTTAATAATAATGCAGAGAGGATGGGATTAATGTGTATATAAATTTTTATAAATATTTAATTATGTATTTTTTTATACTTTCGTTTTTTTTGAGTAATACAGTTATATTAAAATCGGAAGAAAAGTTTGTTCCAAAAGTTTATTATCATTTCTTCAATCATCCACCAAAGGAAGATTATAATAAAAGTGGTTTGAGAATATTTTTACAAGTTCCTCATAGTGATCTGTCGTTTATAAAGAATGAAAACTCTTTTACTTCCACTTATGAAGTGAATGTAATTGTATGGGAAGATAAAAATTTTGTATTTGATAAATCTTTTGAAAACTCATTTTCCGTTGTAGCGTATGAAGAAACAGTTTCTGATTCTTTGTTTT
>CAZBIT010000080.1:0-8003 GCA_964491835.1 uncultured bacterium | reverse complement strand
CATTTATTCCAGTTTTTCTATTGTTCTTATTTGGGAATCCTGAATTTTGGCCAATAATTACTGGATATGTTGGTCTTTTGCTTTTGGGTGGGGCGTTTATTTCGCTTGGTCTTCTGATATCGTCTTTTACTGAAAATCAAATAATATCGGCTGCTGTTAGTTTTTTTATATTTTTGTTTCTTTGGGTTATAGATTGGATTGCTGATTCGCTTGGCTATGCTTTGGGTTCAGTAGTTAAATATCTTTCCATTGTAAGTCACTTCGATGATTTCTCGAAAGGCGTTGTGGATATTAGCAGTATAATATTTTTCTTGAGTTTTATTATTTTTGGCATATTTTTGACCTATCGTTCGATAGATTCTATTAGATGGAGGATGTAATATGAGAAATTATACAAAATATAGCGGAATATTAGGAATCGTTATTATTATTATTGGTTTTATTAATTA
This sequence comes from uncultured bacterium, assembly GCA_964491835.1. Classification (GTDB taxonomy): domain Bacteria; phylum SM23-31; class SM23-31; order JAUVVT01; family JAUVVT01; genus CAZBIT01. The sequence continues at coordinate 7,554 of CAZBIT010000080.1, read as the reverse complement.
TTCAATGAATGGGTTCTGGGAAATTTCATCTATTATATTAATTGGTGTTGGCGTTATACTGGGAATTATTTACTTTATTACCAATTTAAGAAAGACAGTGGAGGTGATGGGACGACGGGATACAAGATATGGCGGAAATGCTGTTGCTTCGATAATATCGGTGCTTGGCATTCTCGTTCTTATTAATTTTGTCTTCAATAAAAGGAATCAGAGATTTGATTTGACCGCAGCAAAACAGTTCAGTTTATCTCCTCAAACCGTGAAACTGTTGAAGAATTTAAAAAAGGATATAGATATTAAGTCCTTTTTTAAAGAAGGAACTAACGGAGCTATGGAAGATTTGATTTCTGAATATGTTAATATCTCTAATCGTTTAAAACACGAATTCATAGACCCCGATAAAAAACCTGCAATTGCTAAAAAATATGAAATAACTCAATATGGGACAATTGTGGTTGAATGCGGAGATAAAATTGAGAGAATTACGTCCGTTTTGGAGCAAGATATAACAAATGCTCTTATTAAGGTCTCACGAGAAGGGAAAAAGGTGATTTATTTTACCGAAGGGCATGGTGAAAAAGATATAGAAAGTACGGATAAAGACGGTTATAATTTTGTAAAGGGAACTCTTACAGGTGAGAATTATGAAGTAAAAAAGATATTTCTTGCTCGTGAAGGAAGTATTCCCAAGGATTGCGCAGCACTTGTCATAGTTGGTCCCACAAAAGAATTATTACCTGCTGAGCTTGATACTATTGATACTTATATTAATAATGCCGGTAAAGTTTTTTTCCTTCTTGACCCTGCACCATCACCTGGGATGAAAGAATATTTTAAAAAGTGGGGCGTTAATGTTAGGGATGATTTTGTGATAGATTACAGTGGAATAGGAAGGTTGTTTGGTGCAGGTCCTGGTATGCCACTTGTTAATGAATATGGTTTACATCCTATTACTAATGATTTTAAAGGTGTGGCGACGTTTTTCCCTATGGCAAGGTCTGTCGCAAAAACTGAGAATGTTCTTAAGGATTTGGATGTTGTTGAACTTGCAAAAACTACTGAAAGAAGTTTTGGAGAAACGAAATTAGGGAAAGATAATACTGTGAGACAGGATAAAGAAGATACACCTGGTCCATTATCATTGGGCGTTGCAGTTTCAAGAAAACTTCCAAGAAAAATCACGGATGAAACAATCGCAGAAAATATTGAAACGAAAGAAAGAAGTGGAAGTATGGTAATTTTCGGTGATTCAGATTTTGCAAGTAATTCGTTTGTAAAAATGCAGGGGAATATGGACCTTTTCCTAAATTCGATTAATTGGCTTGCGGAGGAAGAAGACCTTATCTCGATTCGAGCAAAAGACCCAGAGGATAGACGACTTAACCTTACTTCAAAACAATCTAAATTTTTCTTCTATTTTAACATTTTTGTTATTCCTGCAATTGTCATTATCTCAGGATTTACGGTTTTTGTTAAAAGGAGAAAACTCTAATATTAAGATTTATTTTATACTTAATTTAATGTGATGGTTTTATCTTAAATTACAGGAGATATTAGGCAAATGAAATTTAAAAGCACAATGATTCTTTTGGGACTATTCGTGGGATTAATTTTATATGTTTATTTTTACGAAGTGATAGGAGAGAGGAAAAGGACTCAAGAAACAGAGGAGAAAAAAAAGGTATTCCATTTAAAACGTGATAGCGTTGCCACAATTACGGTTGATAGACCAGAAATACGAATGACCTTTGAAAAGAGGGAAAAAGATTGGTGGATAAAAGAACCTGTCAATTATAAAGCGGATAATTCAAACGTGAATTCTTTGTTATCCCAAATAGAGATTGCGGATAATGAGGGTGTTGTTTCTGAAAAAGGCGAAGATTTGGAGAGTTTCGGATTAGCACCACCGCAGATAAAATTATATATCAGTTTGACAAGTGGGAAAAGAGATAGTCTTCTTATTGGTAATAAGAATCCAGTAAAAAATAGTGTTTTTGCAAGAAGTAGCAATTCCAGTGAGGTGTTTCTTACCAATTATGTTATGCTGGATTATATGAAAAAGGAACTTATGGATTACAGAGATAAGACACTTCTTGAATTTCGGAGAGATTATGTTAATAAGATTGTTCTTACTTATCCCAATCTGGTTATAGAATTAAAGGAAGTTGGGTTTAATGAATGGGAGATTGAAAAACCGATTAAAGACAAAGCAGAGTACCCCGAAATTACAAGTATATTTGATAAACTTCTAAATGAAGATACAAAGATTAAAAAATTTATCGATGAGAAACCAACTGATTTAAACAAATATGGCTTACTTAAACCAGCAGTAAAGATAGACCTTTTTATTGAAAAGGATGCCTCTAAAAAGAGTTTACTGATTGGTTCAATAGCACGTAGTAGTAGTAGTAAAAAAGGTGTTTCTAAGAGCGAAGTTTTAAATTATGCGAAAATTGAAGTCAATGAACCAATAATAGGCATTGATTCTTCTGTTGCTAACCTATTATTAAAAAAGAATTTATTCACTTTTAGGAACAAGATGGTTGTGGATTTTTTAAGAGATAGCGTTGAAAAGATTGTGTGTGATTATAAAGATAGTGTATTTGTCTGTTTGAAAGATACAGCAAATATTTGGTATTTTGGTGAAGATAAGAAGATTAGAGGTGATGATACAAAAATTGATGATATTATAACCAAGTTTCGAAGTATTAGGGCTTTGAAATTTATTGACTATAATGATGGGAATATTTCTTTATACGGTCTTAATAAACCTAAAATGGAATTTGTTTTTAAGAAAAGAGATGATAAAGAGGTAGAAAGGTTGGGATTCGGCAAAATTGAAGGAAATAAAATATATTTAATTAATAGAACAAAAAGGATGATTTATTTGATAGATTCTGAGTATTTCTATGATTTAAAATTTAGAAAGTCGGAATTAATTAAACAAGAAGAGAAAAAGGCATAGCAAATTAATTTTTGAAAGAGGATAATAAATGGTCATTCAAAAAGAAACAGAAATAGGTGGAAGAAAATTAATATTGGAGACAGGACGAATAGCAACACAGGCACCTGGATCAGTTTTGGTTCAGTATGAAGGAACGGTTGTATTGGTTACGTCTGTTTCATCGATGGAAAGAACTGATAACTTTGAATTTTCTCCTTTATCGGTTGATTATAGAGAAAAGGCGTATGCATCGGGTAAAATTCCAGGTGGGTTTTTTAAACGTGAAGGAAGACCAAGTGAGAAGGAAATTCTCAGTTCTCGTCTCGTTGACAGGCCCATCAGGCCTTTATTTTCTAAATATTTCCCATACGAAACTCAAGTAGTGGCTTTAGTTTTATCTTCTGATGGTGAGACTGAAGCGGATACCCTCAGCATTATTGGTGCTTCAGCCGCTTTATCAATTTCAGATATTCCTTTCAATGGTCCCATCGGAGCAGTAAAGATTGGGAAAATTGATGGACAGTTTATTGTAAATCCTTCTTTTACTCAGTTGGTTTCAAGTAATATGGAAATTGTTGTTGCAGGAAGTGAAAATAGTATTATTATGGTCGAAGGTGAAGCAAAAGAAATTTCGGAAGAAGAAATGATTGAGGCATTACAGTTCGCTCATAATGAGATTAAAAAGGTCATTCCTATTCAACGTGAATTAATGGGAATGTATGGGAAGGAAAAAAGACCCTTAGGAACGAATAATATTAATGAGGATTTGTATAATAAGATTAAAGATTTATCCTTTGACAAGATAAAGGAAATTCTCAGTAATAAAGATAAAACGGTTAGAAGAAAAGCTTCGTTAGAATTATTTGACAATTTAATTTTAAACTTTAAAGAGAATATTGAAAATGAAACTGTTACGGAAACTGATTTGAAGTATGTTTTACAAGAGTTAGAGCGCGAGGAGATGCGGAGGATGATAACCGAAAATAGTATGAGGATTGATGGAAGGGGCTTAAATGATATTAGAGAAATCACCTGTGAAATTGGTATATTACCGAGAACGCATGGTTCAGCATTGTTTACGCGTGGACAAACGCAAGCCCTTTGCGTAACTACACTCGGAACTAAAGTTGATGAGCAGAAGATAGAGGGTCTTGAAGGAGAATTCTGGAAAAGTTATATGCTTCATTATAATTTCCAGCCATTTTCGGTGGGAGAAGTAAAGCCCGTCCGTGGCCCAGGGAGAAGAGAAATTGGTCATGGATTTCTTGCAGAAAGAGCTTTAAAGCCCGTTATTCCAAAGGAGGATGTCTTCCCTTATACGATAAGAATTGTCTCTGATATTCTTGAATCAAACGGTTCTTCTTCTATGGCATCGGTTTGTGCAGGGTCACTTTCTCTTATGGATGCTGGAGTTCCTGTGAAAGATGCAGTGGCAGGTATCGCTATGGGATTGGTTATGGAAAATAGTAAAATCTCCATTTTAACCGACATTCTTGGTGATGAGGACCATCTTGGAGATATGGATTTTAAGGTTGCGGGAACAAAACAGGGAATAACTGCATTTCAGATGGATGTTAAAATTGAGGGGATTACTTTCGATATCTTATATGAAGCACTTAAAAAAGCAAAAGAGGGAAGGTTTTTTATTCTTGATGTTATGAACAAAACTATCTCAAAGCCCCGTGAAAGAATTTCGCCTTATGCTCCAAAAATAATAACTTTTAAGATAGACCCACTTAGTATTGGACTTATCATTGGTTCTGGTGGTAAAGTAATAAGGGAAATTCAAGAGAAATGTGGCGTCGCAATAAGTATTGAAAATGATGGCACTATTTTTATTTCTGCTACTCTTGAAGAAAATGGCACCAGAGCAAAAGATATGATTAAAGATATACTCGAGGTTCCCGAAGTTGGTAAAATTTATAATGGAAAGGTTAAAAAGATTATGCCTTTTGGTGCATTTGTAGAGATTATGCCCGGAAAAGAGGGGCTTCTTCACATATCAGAAATAGAAACATATAGAATAAAGAAAGTTGAGGACGTCTTGAAAGTGGGGGATGATGTTGAAGTAAAAGTAATTAAAATTGACCCACAGGGGAAAATTGATTTAAGTAGAAAAGTTTTGCAAAATAAAAAAGTTTAATGATTAAATATAATAAAACTGTTCTTAGTAATGGTATTCGAGTTGTTTCTGAAAGAATTCCCTTTACAAATTCAGTTTGTGCAGGAGTATGGGTAAGAGTAGGTTCAAGGTATGAAAATTCAAAGAATAATGGGATTTCACATTTTATTGAACATATGGTTTTCAAAGGGTCAAAAAATAGAACTGCTTTTGAAATTGCTAAATCAATTGAATCCGTGGGAGGAAGTATTAATGCATTCACCGGAAGAGAACTCACCTGTTATTTTGCACACATCTTAAGTAAAGACCTGCCACTTGCATTAGAAATTCTTTCTGATATAACGGGGAACCCGCTTTTCGAACCTTCTGATGTCAATAATGAAAAAAATGTAATTTTGGAGGAAATAAACAGTATTGATGACACTCCTGAAGAATTGATATTCGAACATTTTCAGAAAAATCTTTTCTATAAACATCCACTCGGTTTTTCCGTAATCGGAAATTCAGAAAATGTAAAGCGTTTCGATAATACAATAATTAGAGATTTCTGGGGAAAAAATTATACTTCTGAAAAAATTTTTGTTGCCGTATCTGGAGATGTTGAACATAAAAGGTTGATAGAACTTATAGAAAAAAATTTCTCTTTTTCAAAAGGAAAAGGGAAATTAAGTGATAGCGGGAAAATACATTATAATGAGCAGAAAAAGACGATTATTGAAAAAAACATTTTACAGGCACATATTTGTATAGGTAATATTGGTGTTTCTTATCGTGAAAGAGAGAAGTATCCATTAATGATATTAACGACAATTCTTGGTGGTGGAATGAGTTCACGATTGTTTCAAACCGTTAGAGAAAAGTATGGTCTGGCATATTCAGTTTATTCTTTTGCGGAGTTTTTATTTGATTCAGGTGTGTTTGGCGTTTACGCAGGAACAGATAAAAATAAAGTTGAAAGAACAATTGAACTCATAAAGAAGGAATTTAAAAAAATGTGCGGTAAAAAAATTTCTAATAAGGAAATGAATAGAGTTAAGTCACAATTAACAGGGAATCTTATACTTGGATTAGAAAGTGTTACAAGCAGGATGACGCGACTTGCAAAGATGGAAGTATATCTTGGAAGATATTTTACTCTTGATGAAGTATTAAAAGATATAAACTCGGTGAATACTGAAGACGTTCTCGAAATGAGTAATAAAATATTAAATGAAGATGATTTGCAAATTACAATTTTAAAACCATTGTCAAATTAAAGTATAGATATTTTATGTTACAAAAACCAGTAAAAAAATTGTATTACGCTATCAGTGAAGTAAGCAAAATAACGGGATTGAAGCAATATGTATTGCGATACTGGGAGACCGAATTTCCTGAACTAAGACCTCAAAAAAACAGAGCAGGGAATAGAATTTACAGGTTAAAGGATGTAACAATGATAAATAAAATAATGGACCTCCTTTATAATCAGAAATATACGATTGAAGGAGCAAGGCAGAAATTGAAAGGCGATAATAAAAGGCACTCTGGAGGTCAGATTCCGATAGAGTTTAATAGTGAAAAGGGGAAAAAGGTAATAGAAGAAATTAAAATTGAAATTATGAAGTTATTGGATTTGTTGTCGGATAGGTAGAGAATAAAAACGGGGCGTGGCGCAGTTAGGTTTAGCGCACCAGACTGGGGGTCTGGGGGCCGCTGGTTCGAATCCAGTCGCCCCGACGATAAAAATTACTTAAAATTCCGCTATTTACCTGCATTTTTGCACTTCTATATAAATTTGACATTTTAGTATATTTTGGTATGTTTTTGTATATTTGTAGTAGCAAAATAGTAGCAAATTTATTTAATTTCATATCAGGATTAAATAATTAACTTTATCTATTTAAATAAAATTTAGGGTAGTATAGTTTTTCCGTTCCAATTTGGTGGAAATGGATTGTATTCGAAATCTGAAGGTATATATCTTTGTTTGATAGTATTTTAACTTAATGATACGTTTCTACTTAATAAATCAATCCAATCCCAAAGTTCGTCAATTCTTATTCCAAATCCTATATTTCCAGATGGTATTATCTGGTTATATACAAATCTTCCAGCACAAGAATTATTTATTCCGATAACAAATCCGTAATGGTCAAAAATTGGGCTTCCACTTGTTCCTTCAGATAAATCAAGATTATGTTGAACAAAATGGTTATTTTCTGGATTTGAAATTAAAGAATATGGATTATAATTTCTTAATGCACTTATTGTTCCATCTTTAAATGTAGCAATAACTATTGTTGTATCATAAGTTCCAATTTCTCCCGGAAATCCAAAAGTTCCAATTGGTTGTCCAACCTGCAATCTTGTTGCATATGATTTAGGTAATAACTCAATAAAGTTTGAAAATTTTCCATTAATTGTTATACGTCCTATATCTGGTGATTCAACACTTCCATTATAGTTAGGATGAATATTAAACTGTATTAAATTATAAGTTTCATTT
>CAZBIT010000079.1:3668-8030 GCA_964491835.1 uncultured bacterium | reverse complement strand
AGTTTGCTGACAATATTGTAAAGAAATAAGTATTTCCCTAAATTTCTTTCTTATGCAATCAATCAAGTTTCCATTGTTCTCCAAATTCTCCGAAGGTAACATGTACATATGGCTGAGGTTCGGTATATCCAGTTGAAATATAAAATCCCTGTCTCCATGTGTGATTAGTTTGGAATACATCCACACAACTAATTTCAATAAATCCACTTGCCTTTGTAATTTTCTTTTCAGTATCTTTTTCGATAAATACTGGCAACCAACACAAATCTGTTTTTTGCCCGGGGCTGATATTTCTCGTGACAGGTAAAGTCCGATTTATTTGCTTGGAGTATTTCGGTTCCGCACGTTTTTTATCATCGATTTCAAATATTTCTTTACCCACCCTGATTTGTAATGGAATCCAATTTACACATGTCTCAAAAGCTGGCCCCATACCATGGTTTACAAGTTTGCCAAAACGACATAACTTTAATCCGCCATTTGCTTCCTCTTGATGTTTTACCCTGACAGATTCAGCATCTTCAGGTATTTCCTGAAAGGCAGTTTCGACAAATTCAGGATTGAAACCTGGAATACGTCTACCAGCTTTGACAAATTCAACAGGAATTTGATAACCTACCGACTCGAATGCTAAATATGGCGACTGTCGTAGATGTCTATCGCGTTGAACCTCACGGAGTGCTTTTATGGACATAAACAATGATGTTAATATACCAATTAAAGTTATTATTGCAGTAACAATCTGGGCAACAGAAGTCCATTCATTGAGATTCATATTGCCTACCTCTTTGATTTATGAAGTATAACTAATGATTAACTTAATATTTATTCACTTATCATACATTAGTAAATAAGTGTTAAATCAATAATTTTATTAATAAAATTAAATATTTGAATTTAAAAATTCTTTTTAAGTTAATAAAAACGAAAAAACCGAATTAAGAATATATCAACCCCCGTAATATTCAGCAATCCGGTTTCTTAATTTTTTTAAAATATATTTTACCGTTTAAAATATAATATAAAAGTAGCGGTTTGTCAAGAAAAAATAAAAACATTTTTTTAGATAATTTATTGTATAATAAGAGATTATAAGATATAAGACAATATGAGAAAATAATAGATGATACGATGAAATACGAGAAGATAATAGAAGATGAAGATAATTAAATTATATTCATTGTGAAGAATCAGGGAAATTTTAAAAAGATTTTCATACTGGAAACTCCATATATCCCGTGTCATCTGTGGTTTCTTTATTATGTTCCACGGATTTCATTAAAAATGATAAGAGGAATGACAATAATTCTAAGTTAAAATTCTTTCGTAAGAGTGAATCGATTTTGATTACCTATTCCACCCATAGAAGAAAAGGCATAGTCAATGTTAAAACTACTTAATTCAAAACCCATTCCAAACGACATACCAGCGTAAGTATCGTCAGTAATTCCAAAATGCTGGTCTTTGCCATTACTGTTATATCCCACTCTTCCCTTAATTCTTTTATTAAAAATAATCTCGCCACCGCCCAAATATTGAAAAGTTCCACCTCGAAATCTTCTTATCTCACCACACAAAAGGACAGGCAAATGTGCTAATCTTTTTGAAACACCCGCTTTTATATGAGATGGCAAAGATTCTTTAGTCCTAATAAATGCTTTTGTGTTATTTCCAATATTCATAAAACTGAATCCAATATTCAAATCATGTTTTTCAATTCTATAAATAAATCCCAAATCCAGAGCATACGCAGTAGCAGAATAATTCTCAATTTTTGAATTAATAAACTTCCCATTAACGCCTGCTTTCACATTTGCAAATATTTCATTTGAATAACTCAAGATTAGCGAATAATCATAAGCATTAAAATTCCCAAGTGGTAGCCCATTTTCATTTCTACCTTCCAATTCACCGTAATTAATGTAATTGATTCCTATACCGACAACTCCTTTATCCAACAATGGTTGAGCATAACCAAAAATCCCAGCATTTATGTCGAGAATGTGATTGATGTAAGTGAACGTTCCAATTTTATTTTTAATAGACGCAAGTCCAGCAGGATTATAAAAGAGAGAATTTATATCGCCATCAATTCCTACAAAAGCACCCCCAAGTGCGGCGGGCCTTGCTCCTACTTCGTTTCTTAAAAACTCAAATCCAGGCTCAGAAGAATAAATATTACTATTTGTAAATAATAAAAGTAAAACGAAAAATTTAAAATATTTTATCATATTATTAACTTTATTACTGAAATTTGGTAAATTACAGTTTTTATTATTTTCTTATGATTAACCTTAAAATAAAAATTGGAATTAATGTCATTCCCGTGCAAACGGGAATCCATATAATTTACGTAGGGAACAGTCCCGCTTATGCGGGACTGTTCCTTCTTTAATGCTGACGTAGTCCCGCTTCAGCGGGATCACCTTCATCTTTAAAATCGTTTGCCATTTCGAACGAAGTCTCGTCTTTTTACATTTATTTGAATTTAGAAAAATTTGCCAATGTCCTGTTTTTCATTAATTTATTTAAAATTTTATAATATTTAATATCCCTTCCAGTTGGAAAAATCATATTTGTCAAAACCATCACATTTGGAGCAAAGGAGAATTTCGTCTCTTTTCCCTTCGTTTAATAATCTCCTATAATTTTGATTGACTTCACCATTCCATATCTCTTCAACCGTATCATTATGAACATCACCGATGATTCCTTTACCGAAATTATCCCAACAACATAAAACTGCCTGTCCATCTGAATTAAAAAACATTTCTTCTCTTATTTTTGGGCAGGGTTTCATAACAGGTTTTTCCTGTCCTGTCCAGGGCCATCTATATAAAGGAACAATTACCGCTTTATCAGCAATCCCTCCCCAAAACGATAAAAAATCATCTTTCTCATTTTTATTGATATCCATCTCAATCATACGAACATATACTACCACATTACCATTCACAGATTTTTTCAGTTCAACGAATTTAACGATATTTTTAACAACTACGTCATAATTATCCCCCCTGCCCGATTGTTCGTATGTTTCTTTTGAAAATCCATCAATACTAAACCTTATAATATCAAGTCCTGCCTCAATTAGTTTTATACCCAATTCTCCCGTTAAAAGTGCGCCATTTGAATTTAATTCTGCCTTTGCACTATTATCTTTCTTTATGTATCGGATAATTTCCGGTAATCTTTTATCAGTAAGGGGTTCGTTTACCATAAATGGACGATATATTACTCCTTTCCCTCTTGACTGGTCAATGACCTTTCTCCAGATTTCATCGGGCATAATCTTAAATTTTCTTTTTGCTTCTTTTTGGGGGCAAAATGGACAATCAGCATTACATAATATATTCGTCTCAAACTGAATGATTTTCGGAAAGGTAACCATAAACGACCATTATCCCTCTGTCATACACCTTTTAATGTAATTCTCAACATAAACCATAATTCTATCGGTAGCACCTCTATTTTCAAAAACTACTGATGACGCTTCTTTTCCTGCAATTTTTTTCTTTTTATCATCTTTCAAAAAACTTGAAACGCATTCATAAATATCTTTATCATTATAAATGGGAAATGCACCACCCTTTCTAATCATCTCCAACGCTTCGAAAGAATTGTTATGAATCGGACCAAATAATACTGGATTTTCAAAAACCGCGGGTTCCATAACATTATGCACACCCGTCGTAAAACTTCCACCAACATAAGAAATATACGAATACTTATACACAGAAGCAAGCAAACCTATTTTATCCACAATTAATATTTTTTCAGTCGGAAAATCGTTAAGTTCAGTGTATTTATTATAAGTTAATTTGTATTTAAAAAGTTCCCTTTCCAGATAACTCAACTGCTCAAAATCTGGTTCGTGTGGAACGATTATAACATAAAGTTCTTTATATTCATTTACCAATCTCGAAATCGCAGGTATAATACATCTTAAATCTTCCTTCCAAACACTGCCAGCGGTAAAAACTTTTTTATCATCATAAAAAGAAAAATATGGGATTGTCTTTTCACTCGCAATTACACTTTTGTCATAAACGTCATCATATCTTGTATCGCCTGTTGTTATTATTTTATCTTTATATGGATAAACCAAAGAAAATCTTTCTGCATTGTCATTTGAAACGGGCAATATCAAATCTATCATTTTATAGAAAGATTTAAAAAATGACCTAACAATAGGTAAAATCCTTTTTGACGTTTTTGGAAGGTTTGCATCAATTAATATTATAGGAATTTTTTGTCGATTGCACGCTTTAATATGATTAGCCCAGACATCGTGCTTTACGATTATCCATAAGCATGGCTTTAATAATAAAAAAAATTTCTCTGCATATTTAAATCTATCAA